>NZ_DASVFL010000115.1:0-21846 GCF_036380075.1 Lentzea sp.
ACTGACACTCGCCCGGAAACGCGAAACGGGCGCCCATCCCAATGGGGATGAGCGCCCGTCTCAGGCACTGCAAGGCAGAACGCCAGCCCCCGAGGGGGCTGAGATCACTTGACGGTGATCTTGGCGCCGGCAGCCTCGAGCTTCTCCTTGGCGGCGTCGGCGACGTCCTTCGCCACGCCCTCGAGGATCGCCTTCGGAGCGGACTCGACCAGCTCCTTGGCCTCCTTCAGGCCCAGGCCCGAGACGACCTCGCGGACGACCTTGATGACCTGGATCTTCTTGTCGCCGGCCGACTCAAGAACGACGTTGAACTCGCTCTGCTCCTCGGCCTCGTCCGCGCCACCCGCGGCGGGGCCGGCAGCGGCGGCAACGGCGACCGGAGCCGCGGCGGTGACCTCGAAGGTCTCTTCGAACTGCTTCACGAACTCCGACAGCTCGAGGAGGGTCATCTCCTTGAACGCGTCGAGCAGCTCTTCGGTGCTGAGCTTCGCCATGATCGGCGGTCCTTTCTAATCTCCCGCGCGAAAGCGCCGGGCGTGTCTTCGGGTGATCAGCTTTCGGCGGGAGCGTCGGCCTCGGCGGCGGGAGCCGCGGCGGCCTTCTTCTCCTGCAGGGCAGCAGCCAGGCGAGCGACCTGGGAAGCCGGGGCGTTGAACAGACCCGCGGCCTTGGCCAGGTTGCCCTTCATCGCGCCCGCGAGCTTCGCGAGCAGCACCTCACGGGTCTCGAGGTCCGCGATGGCGGTGACCTCTTCGACCGAGAGCGGGCGGCCATCCATGTAGCCGCCCTTGATGACCAGGGCCTTGTTGTCCTTCGCGAAGTCGCGGATCGCCTTGGCGGCGTCGACGGGCTCGCCCTCGACGAACGCGATGGCGGTCGGACCGGACAGGAGAGCCTCGAGGCCCTCGACTCCGGCGTCCGCAGCGGCCAGCTTGACCAGCGTGTTCTTCGCGACGGTGTACTTGGTGCCCGCGCCGAGAGCGCGACGCAGCGTGGTGAGCTGCGCCATGGAGAGGCCACGGTACTCGGTGACAACCGCTGCCGAGCTGGTGCGGAACTGGTCCGCGAGCTCAGCGACCGCCGTAACCTTGCTGGGCTTCGCCATGATCGCCTCCTCTCTGGGCTGGGTTAGACCGCCGGCCTGGAGAAGGTCCCGAAACAACAGAAACGCCCACGCGCACAAGCAGCACGGGGCGTCATGAAGAGCTAGAGCCTCGTCCTCCCTGCGCGGGCCGCCCGTGTTGCAACGGGGCCTTCGTTCTCCTCGCGGAGAAAACCTGCGGTCTTCGGTAGAACCACGAAAAGACTAGCCGACTGTGTAGCGGCCATCCAAATCGGCATGATGTGACGTGTGACCGACGAGCCCGGCAAGGACCTCGCGCCCCGCCAGCCGCAGCCTCCGGCCGTGCGGATGGACAAGGACGTCCCACCACCCCACCAGCCGCCGATGGACCCGGAGCAGCTGAGGCAGTTCCAGGAGTTCCAACGCTTCCAGGAGTTCCAGCGCTACCAGGAAGCAACGGGCCAGGCCCCCCAGGCCCCGAAGTCCCAGCGCACCGGCCGGGCGTGGTGGCTGATCGTGCTCCTGAGCCCGGTCTTCTGGCGCGTGCTGACGTTCCTCGTCGTCCTGATCTCGGCGATCTGGGCCTACAACCACTTCTTCGGCTCCGACGACCCCGGCGACATCGCCCAGGACAGCGGCGGCGTGACGGGCCCGGCCCAAGGCCTCTCCGCCCCGGCCGGCCTGCAAGGCACGGTCGGCATGTTCTACAAACACGTCTCGTTCGCAGACACGACCCGCGCCTGCACACTCTTCCTACGCGACGACACCCGCCAGAAGTTCGCGAACGCCTACGGCGCAAGCGATTGCGCAGCCGCGGTCAAAACCCTCAAGACCCAGGTGACCAGTGTGGACAAGTACCAGCAGGTCATGTTCCCGCCGGACATGCTGAAGACGCCGACCTCCACGAAGGTCACCATCGACTCCTGCGCCCTCACCGTGGAAGGCGGCCCACGCCTGGGTCAGTTCGTGGTGGAGAAGGTCAACTCGGGCTGGGTGATCACCGACTGGTCGAAGAACACCTGCAGCTGACCACGACCAACGGCACACCAGGCCAACAACAAGAAGGCCCCCGGCGAACCGGGGGCCTTCCGCAAATCAAACGAGAACTCAGGCCTCGTCCACCAGCAGGTTACGGGTGCGGTTCGGGTCAACCGGGATGCCAGGGCCCATCGTCGTGGAGACGGTGACCTTCTTGACGTACCGGCCCTTGGCCGCGGACGGCTTGGCGCGGAGCACCTCGTCCAGCGCGGCCGCGTAGTTCTCGACCAGCTTCTCGGGGTCGAACGACACCTTGCCGATGACGAAGTGCAGGTTGGCCTGCTTGTCAACGCGGAAGTTGATCTTTCCGCCCTTGATGTCGTTGACGGCCTTGGTGACCTCGGGGGTCACGGTGCCGGTCTTGGGGTTCGGCATCAGGCCACGCGGGCCCAGGATGCGGGCGATGCGACCGACCTTGGCCATCTGGTCGGGGGTGGCGATCGCGGCGTCGAAGTCGAGCCAGCCACCCTGGATGCGCTCGATCAGGTCCTCGGAGCCGACGGCGTCCGCACCGGCGGCCTCGGCCTCGGCGGCCTTGTCACCGGTTGCGAAGACGATCACGCGGGCGGTCTTGCCCGTACCGTGCGGCAGGTTCACGGTGCCGCGGACCATCTGGTCGGCCTTGCGAGGGTCGACGCCGAGGCGAATCGCGACCTCGACGGTCGAGTCCAGCTTCACCTTGGACGTTTCCTTGGCGAGCTTGGCGGCCTCCAGCGGCGAGTACAGCCGCTCCCGGTCCACCAGCTCGGCGGCGGCCTTGTAGGCCTTGCTGCGCTTCATAAACTCTGTCCTTACCGTGGATCAGTTCGTGGTGAATGAGCCGCGCTCGGCTCTCCCACGCTTGCCAGAAAGAGGGTGCGATCAGCCTTCGACCGTGATGCCCATGGAACGGGCGGTGCCGGCGATGATCTTCGCGGCCTGGTCGATGTCGTTCGCGTTCAGGTCGACCATCTTGGTCTGCGCGATCTGGCGCACCTGCTCCATGGTCACCTTGGCGACCTTGAGGCGGTGGGGCTCGCCCGATCCCTTGTCCACACCGGCGGCGGCGAGGATGAGGCGCGCGGCCGGCGGGGTCTTCAGCTTGAAGTCGAACGAGCGGTCCTCGTAGACCGAGATCTCGACCGGCACGACCTGACCGCGCTGCGACTCGGTCGCGGCGTTGTAGGCCTTGCAGAACTCCATGATGTTGACGCCGTGCTGACCAAGCGCGGGACCGACGGGCGGCGCCGGGTTGGCGGCACCAGCCTTGATCTGCAGCTTGATGATCGCTGACAGCTTCTTCTTCTTGGGTGGCATTGTCCGTACTTCCTGTTATTGCGGTGTCCGCGCGCGGCCCTGCCAGCCGCAGCGTGGCCGACCGGTCCCCTCGCGAGAGGGAACCGCTCAGATCTTGGAGACCTGGCTGAACGACAGCTCGACCGGCGTCTCCCGGCCGAAGATCGACACCAGGACCTTCAGCTTCTGGCCGTCCGCGTTGACCTCGCTGATCGTGGCGGGCAGCGTGGCGAACGGACCGTCCATGACGGTGACCGACTCGCCGACCTCGAAGTCGACCTCGATGGTCGGCTTCGGCGCGGCCGTAGAAGCGGCCTTCTTGCCCTCGGCGGGCTTCTGCTCACCCTGCGGGAGCAGGAACTTCAGCACCTCGTCGATGGTGAGCGGCGAGGGCTTGGAGGTGGCTCCGACGAACCCGGTCACGCCCGGCGTGTTGCGGACGGCGCTCCAGGACGCGTCGGTGAGCTCCATGCGGACCAGGATGTAGCCGGGCAGCACCTTGCGCTGCACCAGCTTGCGCTGGCCGTTCTTGATCTCGGTGACCTCTTCGGTCGGCACCTCGACCTGGAAGATGTAGTCCTCCATGTCGAGCGTGTGGATACGAGTCTCGAGGTTCGCCTTGACCTTGTTCTCGTAGCCGGCGTAGGAGTGCACGACGTACCAGTCGCCGGGCGCGTGGCGCAGGGCCTGTCGCAGCTCTTCGGCGGGGTCGGCGATCTCCTCGTCGATCGGCGTCTCGTCGAGGGCGAGGACGTCGACGTCCTCGTCCGACTCGGCGTCGCCGGTCTCGGTGTCACCGGACTCGTCGGCGTCTTCGGAGTCCACAGCCTCCGACTCGACCGTCTCGTCGGCCGCGATGTCCTCGGACACCTCGTCGTCGATGAGGTCGGTCTTCTCCTGGGCGTCAACGCCGTTGTCGGAGCTCACTGTGGATCTCGCTTCCTGGTTGCAGCGGCAGCTGTCCGGCTCAGCCGAACAACTCGAAAACAGCCGCGCCGAAGCCGAGGTCGAGAGCCCACACCAGCGCAACCATGAACACCACGAACACGAGGACAACGCCCGTGTAGGTGACGAGCTGCTTGCGCGTCGGCCAGATCACCTTGCGGAGTTCGCCGATGACCTCGCGGATGTAGCGGAAGAACCGCCCGATCAGCGAGGGACGCTTCTCCTGTCCTTCACGGGTCTTGGTCGGGCGACCCTTCTTCGCGTCCTCGTCCGACGAGTCGGACTTGGCGACGCTCTTCTTCGACTCAGCGCTGCTGCCGTCCTTGCGGGCGGCCGGGCGAGAGGAGGCACGACGTTCACGTCGCGCCGCAGCAGTGGACGGCCGGACAGCGCCTTCGCGCTCCTCCGGCTGGTCCTGCTCGCGGCCCTCGCTCATGCCGTCCTCCACTCCACCCATGACGCTTCGACAGCAGGGGCGACAGGACTTGAACCTGCAACCTGCGGTTTTGGAGACCGCTGCTCTGCCAGTTGAGCTACACCCCTTTGAGATCCCGCATCGGGATCCCCTGGCCAAGCAGGAAGTGTACGGGAGGCTGTCCCGTCCATTCCAACCAGACCGCTCAAGCACTTATCGAGCGGCCTGTCGCACAGCCTACCCACACGACAGCGGAGAACACGAATCAGGGTCGTGCAACTGCGGCCCCCGGAGGCGCCGAATCTGTCGTGAGCACGGCAAACACCACCGGACCGGATGACCCGGTGGTGTTCTTGATCACAAGATCAGCTGACCCGCACGCGGGCGAAAGCGCCTGTCAACACCGACTTGCCCTCAAAAGCCGCGGTGATGTTGACCTTCACAGTTCCGTCCCCGAAGTCCTTGGTGACCTTCGCGGTGACCTCGACCAGCGCGCCCTCGTCGTCGTTGGGCACCACGACCGGCCGGCCGAAGCGGCAGCCGTACTCGACGATCGCGCCGGGGTCGCCGATCCACTCGGCGACGATCCGCGACGCCACGGCCATGGTGAGCATGCCGTGCGCGATGACGTCCGGCAGGCCGACGTCCTTCGCGGTCTTCTCGTTCCAGTGGATGGGGTTGAAGTCCAGCGACGCGCCCGCGTAGCGGACCAGGTCGTCGCGCTTGAGCCGGACGGACAGCGCCGGCAGCTCGGTGCCAACCTCGTGGCTCACGCGCCTTCTCCCCTCACGACGAGCATCGACTTGGCGACGGCGACGAGCTCGCCGTCGACCGTGCTGATCTCCGTCCGCACGGTCACCATGTCGTTGCCCATGCGGGACGTGATGGCGTCGATGTGCGCCACGCTCACGAGCTGGTCGCCCGCGGTGATGGGCCGGTGGTGGGTGAAGTTCTGGTCGCCGTGCACGACGCGGCTGTAGTCGAGCTCCAGCTCCGGGTCGAACATGACCGTCTCGTTCGTCTTCATCGACACGACGATCGCGAACGTGGGCGGGGCGATGACGTCCCTGTGCCCCAACGCCTTCGCCGCTTCGGCGTCGCGGTAGGCCGGGCTGGTCGCGCCGATGGCGTCGGCGAACTCGCGGATCTTCTCGCGGCTCACGTCGTACGGCTGCGACGGCGGATAGCTGCGTCCGGTGAAACTGGGGTCGAGAGGCACCGAGTGAGCCTATATGCGACGAGGCCCGCCCCACGGATGGGACGGGCCTCGTCGAAGCTGCTACGCGCTCAGCGGGTTTCCTTGTGCGAGCGGTGCGTCTTGCAGTTCGGGCAGAACTTCTTCATCTCCAGGCGGTCCGGGTCGTTGCGCCGGTTCTTCCTGGTGATGTAGTTCCGGTGCTTGCACTCCTCGCACGCGAGGGTGATCTTGGGGCGTACGTCGGTTGCAGCCACGGTCCTTGCCTTCCTGAGAGCTCTCCGGACCCCGTAAGACCCAGCACGGGCTTACCGTCTGGCGGGGCGGGCAACGTCGCTGCCCGGGGGTGTGGGGGCTTGGCCCCCAAAATCATGCGGAGCGAGGAAGGTCGGCGCTTTCCGCCGACAGACCCCACCCACTCGCGTAGCGGTGGCCGGACTTGAACCGGCGACACAGCGATTATGAGCCGCTTGCTCTACCAACTGAGCTACACCGCTTTACACAACTACAAGCCGCAGCGCTCAGCACTGCGGCCAGTAGTGGAGCCCCTTTACGGAATCGAACCGTAGACCTTCTCCTTACCATGGAGACGCTCTGCCGACTGAGCTAAAGGGGCTTGCTCTTTCGTTCTTGCTGAGCTGTGGAGAACTCTACAACACGGGTCTACCAAGAACGAAATCCGGGGGTCCCTCTAGTGGACCAAGGTGAGCACGGTCTCATCGCGAGCACCCCTGACCTGCACCGTTCGCGCCCGCAGCCACGCCTCGAAGCGATCTTCGGACAGCGGCCGGGAGATCAGGTACCCCTGCGCCACGTCGCAGCCCATGCCGACGAGCTGGTCGCGCGCGGCGTCGTCCTCCACGCCCTCCGCGACCACGACGAGTCCGAGCGAGTGCCCGAGCTCCACGATCGACCGGACCACCGCCATGTCGCCGAGGTCCGTGCCCATCCCGAGCACGAACGACTTGTCGATCTTGACCTCGTCGACCGGCAGCTGGCGCAGGTACGCCAGCGACGAGTAGCCCGTGCCGAAGTCGTCGACCGCCAGCACGACGCCGATCGCGTGCAGGCGCCGCAGCACCGGCAGTGCGCGTTCGGGATCGGCCATCACGCCCGACTCGGTGAGCTCGAAGGTCAACAGCCCCGACGGCACGTCGTGGCGCCGTAGAGCGGCCTCCACTCGGTTCGGGAAGTCCTCGTCGCCCAGCGTCCGCACGGACAGGTTCACCGCGATGGACATCCGCAGCCCGCGGTCGAGCCAGCGCCGCACGCGTTCCAGGGACCGGTCCATCACGAAGTCCGTCAGCACGTCCACGAGCCCGGTGGCCTCGACGGCCGGCACGAACTCGTCCGGGTCGACGCGGCCGAACTCCGGGTGCGTCCAGCGCACCAGCGCCTCCGCGCCCACGACCTGGCGGGACGGCAGGGCGACCTTCGGCTGGTAGTGCACGGAGATCTGCCCGGTCTCGACGGCCTGGCGGAACTGCGTCACGAGCTGGAAGCGCCGCAGGAACAGGTGGCCCATCGACGGCGCGTAGGCCTTCACCGGGTTGCCCTCGGTCGTCGCGCGCACGGCGACGTCCGCGCGTTGCAGCAACACGTCCGGGTCCGGGTCCTCGGTCTCGGAGTCGGCCTTCGAGGCGTAGCCGACGACCGCGGAGGCCTCGACGGTGAGCCGGTCGACGGGGTACGGCACGGAGAGCCCGGCGCGCAGGCGGTCCGCGATCTCGTGCGCCTCACCGGAGCGCGAGTCGTCGAGGAACGCGGCGAACGCGCCGCCCTCCAGCCGGGCCAGCGGCACGTCGGCGCCGAGCGCGTCGCGCAGGCGGCGGCCAGCCGCGACGACCATCCGGTTGCCCCAGGCCTGGCCGAGCGCGTCGGAGACGGTGGACAGGACGTCGAGGTCGATGCGCAGCACCACTCCCCGCTGGGAGTCGCGCAACGGCTCCGCGCACGCTTCGCGCAGGCCCGCGCGGTTCAGCAGGCCGGTCAACGGGTCGTGGTAGGCGTCGTGGCGCAGTCGTGCGAGCAGGCGCCGGTTGTCGACGGCCGTCGCGAGGTGCGAGGCCAGCGTGCGCAGCAGCTGGATGTCGGCCTTGCCGAAGCCGCGCCAGCGGGAGAGCCGGTCGTGGGCCTCGACGGCGCCGAGCAGCTGGGTCGCGCCGCGCAACGGGACGACCAGCGCCTCCTGCGCGTCGCGGCGCAGCAGCGCCTCGGTGACGTCCTCGGTGGCGTCGGCGACCCGGTAGTAGCGGACGTGCGTGCCCGGCAGCTGCAGGACGGGGTCCTCGCGCACGGCACGGGGGTCCGTCGCGGTCATCTCCTCCGGCAGCGGTTCGCCGGCGACGAGGGTGATCATGGCTTCCTGCGGGTCGGTGCGCAGGCGCAGCACGACCCGGTTGGCGTTGAGCTGCTCGCGGATGCGTTCCGCGATCTGCTGCCACTCGTCCTCTTCGACGCCCGTGGTCAGGTCGTCGTCGGCCTGGCGCGGGCCGGTGCCGTGCTGGCCCGACCTCGCGACGCGGAGGCTGACCTCGCTCAACGCCTCCAGGTCGCGCTGTTCGCGCAGCAGCCCGGAGTAGGCGAGATAGGTGGCCACGATGCCCGCGAGCACCAGGAGGACGAGGACGACGCCCCACTCGGTGGTGGCGACGATCTGGTAGCCGACGAGGCCGATCGAGGTGTTCAGCAGCGCGACGACCAGCGTCTGCAGGACGAGGCGCAGGCTGTTGCCGACGCGCATCGACTTGCCCATGAGCCGCAGCGCGCAGAGGCCCAGCACGCTCGCGAGCATCGGCACGGTGATCGTTCCGACGAAGGCTCCCGCCCAGAACGGGCCGCCGGCGCCGATCATCCGGTTCACGGCCTCCGCGGCGGCGAACGCCACGGAGATCTCCATGAACATCAGGCCCGCGTTGTAGACGGCGCGGTCGAGGATCCGCCTGCCGAGCAACGTGCCCACACCCGCGACGACGTGCGCGGCGAGCACTATCTCGAACGGTGCCACCAGCAGGCCGAGGACCAGCGGGATCTCGGTGAAGGAGATCGTCCAGGCGACGCCGCTGCGGACGTCGACGTTGATCGCGAGCTGCTCGGCCAGCAGGAAGCCGACGACGAGCAGCGGGCCGATCCAGAAGAGGGAGGTGTTCTCCCGCTCCGGCAGCCAGGCCGCGACCACGCCCGCGCAGACGACGCCGGCCACCAGGAGGGTGACGGCGAACGTGCTGAACGCGCGGTTGGTCGACTTGGCCGACGAGACGGCCGAGTCCGACACGGGGGCCGACGCTCGGTCGGACATCCAGCCTCCTCGTCGGCCTGGGTGAAGGGGGTACCTCTAGGCGTGACTGAGGGGTCCCGCACTTGGCGATCAGGACCCCTCCAGGGGCACCAATGTACCCCGCTCGGGGGACAAAATGGCAGGTCGAGCACCCTTGGTGACGTCGATTCACCCAGACGTGGCTAGGCGCTGAGGCGCCCGTGGAGCGCCGCCACGGGCCGCCCCGAGAGCCGTACGCGATCTTGGGCCGGGGTCGCACGCGTCAGCCCGCCCCGCGGTGCCGTTCCTCCGCGAGCAGGTCAGCGCGGTGGAGCCCAGGCACCCGGGAGGACGCGGGCGTGCAGTGGGCCGAACCGGTGACGAAGCCTTCCGGGGCGCAGGAGGACGGGCGGAAGCAGCGGCGCACGATGTCCGCTTCGCCGTCTCCGACCGCCACGGCGGTCACTCCGCGTGACCGGATTTGTGTCAGTCCTTGGACGCCGAGTCGCAGAGAACGGACCTCCGCGGCGCCCTCCGACTCGTTCGGAAAGGCGCGGCGACCCGTGTCGTCGCCTTGATCGTCGCATGTGGCAGCGCTTCCGCTAGTCCGATTGGCGGGTCAGTCAACTCTCACGGGTCCGCGGGGAGGTCCACTCGGCCGCATACATCGTCGTTCGTGCATGTGAGGACGCCATTACGCGTGGTGAACCCCTCTTCACACGCTTCCCGGCGAAGACCGGCCCTGCCGTGGTCGGATGGTGCGTGACCGAGATCTTTTCCTTCGCAGAGACGGATCCGGATTCGCTGGGGGCGACCTGGGGACCGCTGCGCACGCACAGACTGACCTGGCGGCCGGGCTGCGACCTGCCCGCGCTGCTCGACGAGTGGGAGACCCGGCTGACGGGTCCCGGCGACCCCGACACCGCGGCGATCGTGACGCTGCCCAGCCACGAGGTCTCCGAGACGTTGCCGTTGGTCCACCGGGGCTTCGCGCCCCTCACCGTGATCGCGGAGCGTCTCGCGGGGACGCCCTCGCCCGCACGGCCGGCCGAGGTGGTCGTCAGCCCGGCGACGCGTGCCGACCTCGACGTCGTCGTCGGGCTGAACCTGCACACGGTCCGGTACGACTCGGCGTTCGGCATGGTCACCGAACGCCCGAACACCGCGGAGCACCTGCGGACCGCGCTCGCCGAGGTGCTCGACCGCGACCACGAGGCGATGTGGCTCGCGGTCCGCGACGACACGCCGATCGGCATGATCTACGTCGACCTGCCGCAGGACGCGGGGTGGATGGACCGGTTCGCGTCGGCGCGGCCGTTCGCCTACCTCGGCCACCTCGGCGTCCGGCCGGACGCGCGGGGCACGGGCGCCGGCAGCGCTCTCACGGCGTTCGCCCACGACGTCCTGGACCGCGCGGGCGTGGCGGCGATGCTGCTGCACCACGCGCTGCCGAACCCGCGTTCGACGCCGTTCTGGTACTCGCACGGCTACCGTCCGAGGTGGACGGTGTGGGCGCGCCGCCCGGCTCTGCGCTCGTCCCCCGGCGTGTCAACGCTGCCCGAACGGCCTAATGAGACATGATCTCCCCGTTCACACAAGCGAAGAACCAGAACGGCTCCGTACTTGTGGAACGAATCCGGCCTCTATTTCGACAAAGGGGTAAGCGGATGCGGACACCACACCGGGGGGTCGAGATGGAGCTGAGCGGAAGAGCGAGGTCGATGCTGCGAGCTGTCGCGGCGGGCCGTGCCGAGGTGACGGGTGGTGTCGAGCCCGAGCTCTACGTCGACGGACTGCCGTGCTGCGACCAGATGGCGGCGCACGACCTCGTGCACGCGGGCCTGCTGCGCCCCGCGCGGCCGACCAGCTTCGGCCACCGCGTCGGCGCCGAACTGACCGACGACGGCAGGGCCGCGCTCGCCGCGATCTGACGGCGCGTCGCCTGCTCGATGATCGAACATTTGTTCGACATGGGGTATGCTGCGCGCTGAGACCGGCACGCAAGAGAGAGGAAGCTCTTGCGCGCCGGTCTCTTCTTTCTCCGGGACTGTCCCAGGCGGATACCTTCCGCTGCGAGCCGACGTTGAGCCGGGCGAACGACGAAGATGTGACAGGTTGTCCGCAGATTTCTCCTAGGCGCTGATCCCCTGGCCGAGGCCGCCGTCGACGGCGAGCTCCGCGCCGGTGGTGAAGGTGGCCTCGAACGCCAGGAACAGCACGGCGTTCGCGACCTCGTCCATCGTGCCGTGGCGCCTGAGGGGCGTGACGCGGTCGCCGTGCTCCTTGAACTCGTCGAGCACCTCCCGCGGCACGCCCGTGACGCCCATCGACGGCGTGTCGATGAAGCCGGGGCTGACCACGTTGACCCGGACGTCCCGCGGCGCCAGCTCGGCCGCGAGCCCCCGTGCGAACGCCCTGACCGCGGCCTTGGCGCCCGCGTAGACGCTCAGGCCGGGCGAGCCGAGGACCGTGGCGACGCTCGTGGTGAACACGATCGAGCCGCCTCGCCTGATGAGCGGCGCCAGGCGCTGGGCGGCGAAGAACGCACCCTTGGTGTTCACGTCGAACGTGCGGTCGTAGTCGGCCTCGGTGGCCTGCGCGAACGGCGTGAGGGTGGAGAACCCGACGTTGACGAAGAGCAGGTCGATCTCGCCGAGTCGTTGCCGCACCTCGGTTTCGAGGCCGGCGATGTCACCGAGATCGGCCGCGTCCGACGCGACGGCGTGCGCTTCGAGGCCTTCGGCCTTCTCGGTCGTGCGGCCGGTCAGCAGCACCTCGACGCCGTTCGCGACAAGTGCCTCGACCGTCGCGCGGCCCATGCCGTGCGTGCCGCCGGTGACGACAGCCTTCTTCCCCGCGTACTTCACTTCCGGATCTCCTCGATGACGCTCGCGATGCCGTGCGCGCCGTGGCCGATGCGCTGGGCGCGTTCGAACAGGTCGTGCAGGGCCTGCGGAAGGGTGGTGTCGAGGCCTTGTTCGGCGCCGGCCTCGGCGAGCAGGCGCAGCCCGGACACGTTGATGTCCAGCGCCGACACGTCGGTCTCGTAGCTCCTGCTGTGCGTCTCCTCCCCCATCCCGGGCAGGAAGGTGGTGACGACGGAGAGCCAGTCGGTGGCGAGCGGCGTGAACTGCCGCGGCGTGATGCCCGCGCTGCCGACGAGCGCGAGGGCCTGCAGGTAGCCGCCGAAGGTCGACCACATGATGCCGAGCAGCGCCAGGTCGTACAGCGCGGCGAGCCCGGCGTCCTCGCCGAGGTACACGGGTTCGCCGAACGCCCCCAGCACGTGGTGGTTCGCGCTGCCGCTGAACAGGATCCGCGCCTGCGCCGTGCCGATCTGCTGCGGCACGGCCATGATCACGCCGTCGACGTACTCGACGCCGTTGGCGGCCGCCCACCGCGCGGTGGCCCTGGCCTGCTCCGGCGTGCCGGACGTGAGGTTGACGAGGGTCTTGATGCCGTCGCCGTTCCCGAGCAACGGTCGCTGAACGTCGTAAGTGGACAGACAGGTGACGACGACGTCGCTTCGGAAGGATTCTTCGAGAGTTGCCCTGGTCGTGTTCACCGGTACCGGCTTGTCCGACCGGTTCCACACAGTCACTTCATGGCCCTGTTCCACGAGGGCGGTGGCGAGCGCGCTGCCCATCCGGCCGAGGCCGAGCACGCTCACGGATTTCTTGGTCCCCATGCCGGCAATGCTGGTTCGGCCACTGTCATCGCGACAAGTACCTACTATTTTGTCAGGTACCCACTTTTCGGTAAGGAACCTGGATGAAGCCACGGCAGTACGCGTGCGGCCTCGACGCGGCGATCGACGTGATCGGTGGACGCTGGAAGGCGCTGATCCTGTGGGCCCTGCACCACGGCCCGGTGCGCACCGGCGAACTGCGCCGCGGGGTGTCCGGCATCAGCGAGAAGATGCTGATCCAGGTGCTGCGCGAGATGGAGGCGGACGAGATCGTGCACCGAGAGGTGTTCCACGAGGTCCCGCCGCGCGTCGAGTACTCCCTCACCCCGCTGGGACACCGCCTGAACGAGGCGCTGCTGCCGCTGGGCGACTGGGGCGAGGAGAACATGCCCTCCATCGCCCGCCGCCGCGGCGTCGAACCCGCGCCGCGGCACTAGAGCGGTTACCGCTCGAGATAAACGACAGTCGCGTCGTCGGAAACCTTCGCCCGCGGCCATTCCACGGCCTTGGCGTCTTCCTTTTCGACGGCGCGCATTTTGTGGATCAGATCATCCGGCCCGTTGGCCGCCATCAGTTCGAGAGCCTGACGCCAGTCGAAGAGGTTGAACAGATCCACGGCCCGTGCCGCGCCATCAGACAGGATCGCGACCCGCCGGACGTCGGACAACGGAATCTCACCGGTGAGCGCGTGCTCGACATCGGCGGGATCCGCGCCGGCCGTGCGGTAGGTCCGCGTGTCGCTCACGACGTGCAACTCCTGCTTGGTGTCGACCACCACGGTCGCGTCCCCGAGCACCAGGTACCGCAGCACGTCGTCCTTGACCTGCACGAGCCCGACCGTCGCACTGGGACTGTCCGGATGATCGACGTCGCACCCGCCGCCGTGCAGCTCACGGGTCTGCCGGATGGCCTCCACCAGCGCGGGAGCGGGCCCGAGGTGCGCGAACCGCAGCAGCTCCGCGGCCAGCTGGTCGGCGAACCACCCGACCCCGTGCGCACACCCGTTCTCCGGCTTGGCCGTGACGCCGTCGAGCACGGCGAGCAGGGTGGGACCGACGAGCGCGCGGTCCTCGCTGGGCGCGGTCGAGCGTCCCGCCTCGGTTGCCATCTGCGTGCGCACTGAGATCCCCTCCGCAACAACAGCCGACGTACGACGATGGGCCTCTGACCTGTCCGGTCAGAGGCCCATCGGTCTCGCGTGGCGGGTAGAGGATTCGAACCTCTGTAGCTTTCGCGACGGATTTACAGTCCGCTCCCATTGGCCGCTCGGGCAACCCGCCCCACACCGCCGTAACGGTGCAGGCGGAACAATACATAACCCCTTCGGGAGGCCCCAAATCGGGGTACCCCAGTAGCATCGACGCAGGCTGTGACCCCGAGATCGTTGAGGAGTGAAGTCGTGGCGGACCCGTCGTTCGACGTGGTGAGCAAGGTGGACCGGCAGGAGGTCGACAACGCGCTCAACCAGGCGGCCAAGGAGCTGAGCACGCGCTTCGACTTCCGGGGCACCAACACCGCGGTGGCCTGGGCCGGCGAGGAGGCGATCACCTTCACCTCCGAGACCGAGGAGCGCTGCAAGGCTGCGATCGACGTCTTCCAGGAGAAGCTGGTCAAGCGCAACATCTCGATGAAGGCGTTCGAGGTGGGCGAGCCCGCGATCTCCGGGAAGGTGTTCAAGGTCACCGGGAACCTCGTGCAGGGCATCACCTCCGAGAAGGCCAAGGAGATAGCCAAGAAGATCCGCGACGAGGCGCCCAAGGGCGTGCAGGCGCAGATCCAGGGTGACCAGCTGCGGGTGTCCGGCAAGAAGAAGGACCACCTGCAGGACGTCATCGCACTGCTGAAGGGCTCGGACTTCGGGATCGCCCTCCAGTTCACCAACTACCGGTGAAGGGCATCGTCCTCGCCGGTGGCAGCGGGACGCGCCTGCACCCGATCACGCAGGCCGTCTCCAAGCAGCTCCTGCCGGTGTTCGACAAGCCGATGATCTACTACCCGCTGTCGGTGCTCATGCTGGCCGGCATCCGGGAAGTGCTGATCATCTCGACGCCCACCGACCTGCCGCTGTTCCGGCGGCTGCTCGGCGACGGTTCCCAGTGGGGCATGGCCTTCTCCTACGAGGAGCAGGCCGCGCCCAACGGGCTGGCGGAGGCGTTCATCATCGGCGCTGACTTCGTCGGGGACGACGACGTGGCACTCGTGCTGGGCGACAACATCTTCTACGGCCAGGGCTTCTCGTCCACGCTGCAGCAGCACGCGTCCTCTTTGGACGGCTGCGTGCTGTTCGGGTACCAGGTGAAGGACCCCGAGCGGTACGGCGTGGGCGAGGTCGACTCGACCGGGAAGCTGCTGTCCATCGAGGAGAAGCCCTCGAAGCCGAAGTCGAACCGGGCGATCACCGGGCTCTACTTCTACGACAACGGTGTGGTGGACATCTCCCGCAACCTCAAGCCGTCGCCGCGCGGCGAGCTGGAGATCACCGACGTCAACCTCGCGTACCTGCGCGAGGGGCGGGCGCAGCTGGTGGACCTGAGCCGCGGGTTCGCGTGGCTCGACACCGGCACGCACGACTCGCTGCTCGAGGCCGGGCAGTTCGTGCAGGTGCTGGAGCACCGGACCGGCGTGCGCATCGCGTGTCCCGAGGAGATCGCGCTGCGCATGGGCTTCATCTCCGCGCAGGAGTGCTACGCGCTCGGCGAGAAGCTCGGCAAGTCTGGGTACGGCGAGTACCTCATGGCGGTGGCGCAGGCGGGCCGTTAACCGGCCTTGCGCGCCATCTCCTCGAGCCTGCGGACGCGGTCGGCGATCGGCGGGTGGGTCGAGAACCACCGCGCGAACTGCTCCCCGGAGCGGAACGGGTTCGCGATCATCAGGTGGCTCTGCGACACCACCTCCGGCTCCGGTGCGAGCGGCGCCGCCCGCGTCCCCAGCTCGATCTTGCGCAGCGCGTTCGCCAGCGCGAGCGGGTCGCCGGTGAGCTCCGCGCCGGACTGGTCCGCCTGGAACTCGCGCGACCGGCTCACGGCCAGGCGCACCACCGTCGCGGCGACCGGGCCGAGCAGTGCGATCAGCAACAGGCCGAGCGGGCCGGGGCCGTCGTCGTCACCGTCGCCGCCGAAGATGCCGGCCAGCAGCGCGAGGTTCGCGAGCATGGTGATCACGCCGGCCAGTGCGCCGGCCACGCAGCTGATCAGGATGTCGCGGTTGTAGACGTGCGCGAGCTCGTGGCCGAGGACGGCGCGCAGCTCCCGTTCGTCCAGGAGCTCCAGGATGCCCGTGGTGCAGCACACGGCGGCGTTGCGCGGGTTGCGGCCCGTCGCGAACGCGTTCGGGGCGACCGTGGGGCTCAGGTACAGCCTCGGCATGGGCTGGCGCGCCTTCTGCGACAGCTCCCGCACGATCGCGAACAGCACGGGTTGCTCCACCTGCGACACGGGCCGCGCCCGCATCACCCGCAGCGCGAGCTTGTCCGAGTTGAAGTACGCGTAGGCGTTCACGCCCAAGGCCAACACCAGGCCGATGACCAGTGCGGTGCGACCGAACAGGCTGCTGACCAACACGATCAGCGCGCTCATCCCGCCGAGCAGCACGGCCGTCTTCAACCCGTTGAAGTGCTTGTGCACGGTTACGCCTCCGGGTCTGCTACGTCCTACCCCTCAACGATCCGGGGCGCCTGCCAGTTCCTGTCGCCGTCTCCGGCGCGGCCTCGGCGGCCGGGTCGAGCGGCGGCGGTGGCGGCACCTTCTCCACCCACGTGGCGAGGACGTCCCGTTCGTGGACGAGCTCCGCGACGGCGCCGTCGCCCTCGATCGAGCCCGTTCCCGGATAGCCGAACTCCGGCGCCCAGTGCAGGGCGTCGAACGGGCAGACCTCGACGCAGATGCCGCAGTAGAGACACTGGCCGTAGTCGATCGCGAACCGGTCGAGCACGTTGCGGCTGCGCGGGCGGGCGCTGCCGGGCTGCTGCTCGACCTCGGTGTGGCTGGTGATGTGGATGCACCAGTCGGGACACTCGCGGGCGCAGATCATGCAGACCGTGCAGTTGGCGTCCAGCAGCGCGATGACGCCCCTCGTGCGCGGCGGCAGGTTGTTCTCGGGCGCGGTCACGGCTGCGGCTCCTCGGTCTCGCGGCGCGGGCCCCACGACGGGTCCGGCACTCCGGGCGGTGCGGTGCGGCGGCGGCTCGGGGCGCTGGTGTTGTCCTCGCCGGCTTCGAGACGGCCCGGCCAGGGACGCACGACGCGGGAGGCCAGCACGAAGTCCTTGCGCAGCGGGTGGCCCTGGAAGCTGTCCGGCAGCAGCAGGTGCTCCGGCTCGTCGTCCACGCCGATCCCGAACATCTCCGCGGCCTCGCGCTCGTGCCACCGCGCGCCCTTCCACAGGCCCGCGACGCTCGGCAGCGCGTCGTCCTGGCCCAGTTCGGTGCGCAGCATCGCGCCCTCGCGCGTCCGCGGGTCGATGACGTGCAGGAAGACGGCGTGACGCTGCCCGAAGGCGCCGGGCCTGCCCGCGTCCTCGACGCCGAGCCAGTCGAACATCGTGCAGCCGCCGGCGTGGAGCTCGGTCGCGGCCGTGAGCCAGCCGGCGAGCTCCACGTGGTGGACGGTCTGACCGAAGGCGGTCTTGGGGGTCGTGGTCACGCGTTCACCAGGCCGTGAAGCGCTGTGAGGCCTTCGAGCAGCGCCTCGGGGCGCGGCGGGCAGCCGGGGACGGCGACGTGGATCGGCAGGGCCTGGTCGATGCCCTTGGTGACGCTGTAGGAATCCCAGTAGGGGCCGCCGGTGTTGCTGCAGGCGCCCACGGAGATCACGTAGCGGGGTTCGGGCATGGCCTCGAAAGTGCGGAGGACAGCGGGCAACATGACGTCCGTGACGGTGCCGGAGACGACGAGGACGTGCGCCTCGCCGGCGCCGTCGACCGGCGTGACGCCGAGGTCGGGGAGGCGGTCGAGAGCTGCCATCACTTCGACTCCGCAGCAGGCGAGTCCGAGTTCGAGCACGGTGACCTGGTAGGTGGTGCCCCATTCCAGGCGAGCGGAAGCCGTCACAACGGCTGAGGGTAATACTTGGGGGCCCGCCGGCTTGCGCCTGGCGGACCCCCACCCCCCAATGATTCCCCCCGGAATCGGCTCCCACGCGTGGTTGCCGCGGATAGTTTTGTACACCGCACGAAAAGTGTCCAGCGATTTCCCGAGAGCATCTTCAGAAAACTTGGCTGCGAAATGCGGTCAAGTTCAGTTCAACTGATCGGTAGATCATCAGAGAGGGTCCTGATGTCCGGCTCGTCCCGGTTGGTGCTTCCCACGAGCACCTCGCTGCACCGCCTGCTGAACATGCCCGGCGCTCTCCTGGATACCACGATGGACCAGCTCAGGACGCTGTTGACCGTTCACGAGACCCGTTCGGCCCTGCGCGCCGCCCGCACGCTGGGACGCGAGCAGTCGAGCGTGCAGAAGCAGCTGGACACGCTGAACAGGAACTTCCTGCAACTGTGCGGCGAACCGCTCGTGGTGAAGCAGGGTCGCGGAAAAGACGTGCTGTTCACGCCCACTGGTGAGTCGCTCGTCGAATTGGCCCGGCAGACGCTCGCGGAGTGGCTCGACGGAATTCACGAGTGCCGCCGCAAGCTCGGCACGACCGTCACCGTCGGCACCACGCGATACATGCTGGACACGCTCGCGAAGGCGTGGCACCACGTGTCCGACGAGTTCCGCGAGCGCGACGTGGACCTCAAGGTCGTGCACATCCGCACCAAGGACATCTGGACGAAGCTGGAGACGCGGGAGGTCGACGTCGTCTGCGGCAGCGTCGTGACGCACTCCGGCGCGGGCTGGGAGCGGCCCGAGTTCGACGTGATCGAGTGGCGGCGCGGCGGACTGGCATTGCTGACGAACCTGCCCACCTCGGTCGTCGGCGACCGCGTGCGCGTGCCGCAGCTGCGTTCGGTGCCGTTGGTGGTGCCGGGGGCGGGGCTGATCGCGGAGTTCCTGCGCGGGTGGTTCGGGCCGGACTACCGGCAGAGCATCGACATCGCGGCCGAGATCGACGAGATCCAGTACGGCATCTCGCTGCTGCGCTCGAACCTCGTCCAGGGGGCCATGATCGTGACGTCTGGCTTGGGCGTGGTGGCGTCGAACAACGAGCTCCGGGAGGGCGGGGGCCTCCGCGTCGTCGAGCTCGCAGATGACTCGCTGGAGCGGCTTGTGGGCGTTTTCGCCCGAACGGATGAACTGGCGAAGCACCCGGCCGATCATCCGCTCAACTTGCTGTGGGCGGCCTTCAAAGCAGAAGCGCCCCGGCCGTAGCCGGAGCGCCTCTGCTCGGAGCGGTACTGGTCCTGCGGCCCTACTTCTGCGCGGGTGTCATGGCGTCGTGCTCAGGCCTGCGTGGTTCGACTCGTGGACGCTGCTGGGCCTTGGCCATCTTGGCCAGCCAGCTCGTCGCCTCCGAGCGGATCTTCGCCAGCTCGTCGTCGCGTGCCTGTTGCTCGTTCATCGGCCACTCCCTGCGTTCGGGAAATCGCTTCGATGGGAGCACTACCGGGCGTGTGCCCGCTAGGGCCGCCATACTTGTGGGTGAACCTGGTTGACAGCATCGCTCGCGGACGCGGTCCGCGCACTCCGGCACGGCGAAGTGCTCAGTACCCCAGGTAGCCGCCGCCCAGGTTCATGTTGACGAGACCGGGGTGGTTGTGGAAGCCGCCGTAGCGCGCGTAGGTGTAGCGGACACCCGCGATGATGTTGTCGACCGGCGCCAGGATGTTGTCGTACCCCGGCAGCTTGTAGGCGCGGAACGTCGGGTCGATGCACTGCATGAGGCCCTTGGACGGCGTGCCGCGCATGGCGTTGGAGTCCCAGTTGTTGACGGCGTTGGGGTTGCCGTTCGACTCCTTCATGATGATCGTGTAGATCTCGTCGACGCTGCCGTTGTCGATGGCCGTGCCGTTGGCCTGCAGGACCTTGATGGCTTCCTTGATCCAGCCCTCGACCTCGCGCTGCTTGGCCGGCTTGCGCATCTCGATCTGACGCTCGGCCTCGGCCTTGGCGGCTGCTTCACGCTGGGCGTGGGCGTCCGCGGCGAGCTTCGTCGCCTGCTCGAACGTCTGCTGCGCGTACATCTGCTGGAACTGCAGGAGCCGCCCGACCTGGTTGCCCGGGTTGACGTCGTGCACGGTCTGGATGGTCTTGACCTGCTGGTCGGGCAGGGCCCCCAGCTCGGCGGCACCCGCGGCCAGCTCGGTGGCGCTGCCGCTGGTGGCGGCGTTGGCGATGGCGGCGGTGCCGGCGGCGACTCCCGCGGCGACGACGATGGCGCTCACGCGGTGGGCGAGCGGAACCTTGTCGTCCTCGGCACGGTGCGCACCGATCTTCAGTTCTGCGTTGGGCACGACCGTGTACACGGTGCGGCCGGCGGCCTTGCTGTGCCGGGCCAAGGGGGAGCCTCCTGCGTCGGGGAGCTTGGCCACCGGACTCTCCCGGCGGGGGATTCCGGGCGAAACCTAGGACCCTACGAGCTGCGGTTCCTTGTCCTGCCGGTGACCAAACCGTTATCGGCGGGCGAGAACGTAACCTCGCGTCACGAGTCCGGGCAAGCTTGAGGGCCCGCCGGGTGACTCTCGTCACGTTTTCGAGGGTCCTGGAGACGCCTCCCTAACAGACAGTCAGCGAGTAGCTCGCTTTTCGTTGTAGTACGTCGTTGGTTTTCGACGGACTGGCGGAGCTGTCTGTCAGTTCGGCTCTCGTCGGGGTTCGGTTCTACGACCACGCGATCGAGGGATGCTGTCACGCTTGGTAGTCGGGATGGGGTGTGGGGCGCTGACCTGCGGGGACTTGATCGCTGGACAGTGTTTGTTCGGAGTCTGATGAGGTGTACGGAGAGAGTGCCTCTCCGGTTCACCCGACTTTGTGGGTTACCGCTTTCTGCTCCAGCGCCCTGCGCGCCCAGTCCGCGCTGTCGGTCGGACCGGAGTTGAACGCGATGGCGGCCTGCGGCTGGTGCCAGTGGACGAGGTTCACGACGGCCTGGAAGAGGTCGAGCATCTCCGCGGGCTTGCGGATGCCTCCCCCGACCACGACGCAGTCGTACTGCTTGTCCTGGAGGCACTTGAGAACCGTGCCGGTGTCCGGACGGGCGAAGTCGAGCAGGCACCGGTCCTCGGCCATGCCAAGCTCCGCGAACCGCTCGCTGCCCGCATCGAGGCTCGCGGCGACGGCTCCGGGTTCGAAGCCGGGGATGGAGCCGGGGGCGAAGCCGATGAGGAGAACGTGGGGCACCTGTACGACGCTAGTTGCCCGCGCTAGCGATTTCGGCGCTGCTCCAACGCCTTGAGCGCCCAGTCCGAGCTGTCGCCGGGACTGTCGTTGAACGCCAGCGCGGCGTCCGGCTGATGCCAGTGCACGAGGTTGACGACGACCTGGAAGAGCTCGAGCAGCCCCGGCCCCTTCCGGATGCCGCCGCCCACCACGACGCAGTCGTACCGCTTGCCTTGGAGGCGTTCCACGAGCTTGGCCTGAGCGCCGCCGTCGAGCTCGGCGAAGTCGATGAGGAAGAGGTCCTCGGCGAGGCCCAGCTCGGCGAAGGCCCGGCTGCCCTGCTCGATGCCGGCCGCCACGGGGGCGGGGTCGAAGCCGGGGATGGAGTGCGGGTCGAAGCCGATGACGAGGATGTCGGGCATCCGCCGGAGGCTAGCCCTTGGGGATAAGACCGACAGCTGGAACACGCGTCTATGCGGTGCGCGAAGCAGGCGCTGCAGATGGGCTGACCGCGTGGCGCAGCTCGTCGGGTGTCATCCAGTTCTTGCCGCGGTGGATCATGCGGTGGCAGTTCGAGCACAGCACGACCAGGTCGTCCAGCTTCGTGGTCGTCGGGCCGGTCACGTGCAACGGCACGGCGTGGTGCACCTCGGCGAAGCCCTTGCCCCGCTCGCCGTAGAAGCTTTCGAAGTCGAAGCCGCACACCTCACAGGCGAGATC
>NZ_DASVFL010000116.1:0-54579 GCF_036380075.1 Lentzea sp.
CAGTGGTGGCAGAACATGCACATCATCCTGGCGCTGGTCTTCCCGCTGCTGGCGGCCGCGCAGTGGGTGCTGCTCGACGACAGCCCGAAGTACGTCCGCTACCCGGCCCGTGCGGCCGCCTTCGGCTACGCCGTCTTCTACGGCGCGCTCGACGCGTTGGCCGGTATCGGCGGCGGCGCGATGACGTTGGCGAACGGCGGTCGCTCCCCTGCCGACGAACCGCTCTTCAAGATCGGCAACCAGCTCGGGCACGTCGGTGCGTGGTGCTTCTTCGTCGCCAGCCTCGCGATCGCGGTGTGCGCGCTGCTGAAGAACCGCCTCAAGGCGATCCCGGGAGCAGTCTTCCTGACGCTCGGCAGCTTCCTGTTCCTCGACAGCCACATCTACTGGCCGAAGGGCGTCATCGCCTGCACCTGCATCGCGATCGGCCTGGCCGCGACCAGCTACGCGAGCGCGTCCGGCAGGTCGGTGACCGACCCCAGCACCCGCACCTGAGCCAGCACGTCCGGAGCGGGCGGGAAGTGCGGGTTCGGCACGGCGAGCACCGTCATCCCCGCGGCCATCGCCGCCTTCAGCCCGTTCGTCGAGTCCTCGACGGCGTAGCAGGAAGCGGCCGGGACCCCGAGCCGTGACGCCGCCAGCAGGTACACGTCCGGCGAGGGCTTCCCGGCCGCGCACTCCTCCGACGACACCGCCACGGGCACCGGCAGTCCGGTCACCTCGAGGAACACCTTGATCAGCGCGGCCGGCGCCGACGACGCGATCGCGACCGAGAACCGCGACGCCACCGAACGGACCGCCTCGACCGCGCCGGGGATCACCGGCAGGTGGGCGGCGTAGGCCTTCTCCATCTCCGCGACCACCCCGGCGGACACCTCCGAGGCCGGCAGCCGCACGCCCACGTCCGACACCAGGTACGACGCCCACTCCGGCGTCGACATCCCCTGCATTGCACGGGTCGCCTCATCAGTCCACGTGCCGCCGTGGGCACGGGCGAACGACTGGCGCACCTCGTCCCACACCTGCTCGGAGTCGATCAGCACGCCGTCGAGGTCGAAGATCACCGCATCCACGCCCCGAACCGTACCCTGTGGCGCACGATACTTCGCTATGCTAACCAAAATCGGTTAGGATAGCGAAGTGAATTTCAAAGCTCAGCCCAAACAGGTGTGGATCACGGCTTTCGCCGCCGTGATCGCCTTCATGGGGATCGGGCTCGTGGACCCGATCCTGCTGTCCATCGCAGAGGGTCTGCACGCAACACCGTCGCAGGTCACCCTGCTGTTCTCCTCCTACCTCGGCGTCCAGGTCGTCGCGATGCTGTTCACCGGCGCCGCGACCGCCCGCTTCGGCGCCAAGCGCACGCTCGTCGGCGGGCTCGCGCTGATCGTCGTCGCGACGTTGCTGTGCTCGGCGGCGGGGAACATCGGGCAGCTCGTGGGACTGCGGGCCGTGTGGGGGCTCGGCAACGCGTTCTTCATCGCCACCGCGCTCAGCGTCATCGTCGGCGCGGCGAGCGGCGGGCAGAAGGCCGCGATCCTGCTCTACGAGGCCGCGCTCGGTCTCGGTCTGAGCGTCGGGCCGCTCCTGGGCGCGCTGCTCGGCAGCATCTCGTGGCGCGGGCCGTTCCTCGGCACCGCGATCCTGATGGCGGCGGCGCTGGTCCTCTGCGCGACCTGCCTGGCCAAGGACTCGCACCACGAACGTCCGAGGATCGGCCTGCTCGACCCGTTGAAGGCACTCAAGAACCCCGTGTTGCTGCGGACCGCGATCGGGTCGGCGCTGTACACGGCCGCGTTCTTCACCGTTCTGGCCTGGTCGCCGTTCGTGCTCCGGTGGGGTGCCGTGGAGATCGGACTGATCTTCTTCGGCTGGGGCGTGTGCGTCGCCGTCTCCAGCGTCTTCCTCGCGCCGCGGCTCGCGGACCGCGTCGGCGAGAAGGCCGCGATCATCGGGTCGGTGCTCGCGTTCGCCGCGCTCATGCTGCTGATGGCGGTGCCCAGCAAGCCGTTGCTGGTGGCGGCGGTGGTCGTCAGCGGGCTGGTCAGCGGTCTGCTCAACACGTTGTTCACCGGGACGGCGATGAGCGTCAGCGACGCGCCGCGGCCGGTCGCGAGCGCCGGGTACAACTTCCTGCGCTGGCTCGGCGGCGCGCTGGCGGCGACGTTCGTCAGCCACCTCGCCCAGCCGTTCGTCGTGGCCGGCGTGCTCTGCGCGATCGCGGCGGTGCTGCTGGCGTTCAACCGCACCGACACCCGCGAGGTACCTACGGAAGTCGTGATCGCGAGCGAACAGCTAGTCGGTTAACGGAAGGTGAACTACGGTCGGTCGCGGTTCCCGCACCGACCGTAGGAGGCCACCACCATGATCCCTCTGCCTCTCGTCAACCACCGCGTCGGCAGAGCAGCGGTGACATGCGAGTACCGCTGCGGGGACGCGTGCTTCCACGACGTCCCGAACACCTCGGCCAACCCCTACCTCGGCGACCTGATCAGCCGCCGCACCGCGCTCAAGGCCGGCGCGGTCGTCGCGGCAGCGGCCACCGTCGCGACACCCGCGGTCGCCGCCGCGGCCGAACCCCAGCCGTCCCAGGCCCGTCCTCCCAAGGGGCTCGACTTCACGCCCGTCCAGGTCAACACCAAGGACGAGGTCGTCATCCCCGAGGGCTACGAGCAGGGGATCGTGATCCGCTGGGGCGACCCGCTCTTCCCCGGCGTCCCCGAGTTCGACTTCGACCACCAGACCGCCGCGAAGCAGGAGAAGCAGTTCGGCTTCAACTGCGACTTCGCCGCCATCCTGCCGCTGGACCCGTTGGAGCTCAGCGGGATCATGGTCACGAACCACGAGTACACCAGCGAGCCGTTCATGTTCCGCGGCTACGACGCGAACAACCCCACCGAGGAGCAGGTCAGGATCGCCTGGGCCGCGCACGGCCTCTCGGTGTTCATGATCAAGCGCTCGCTCTTCACCGGCCACTACCGGCCGCGGTTCAGCAAGTACAACCGCCGCATCACCCTGAACACGGCGTTCGAGGTGCGCGGTCCGGCCGCGGGCAGCGACCTGCTCAAGACCTCGGTCGACCCGACCGGCAAGAAGGTCTTCGGCACCATCAACAACTGCTCCGGCGGCGTGACGCCGTGGGGCACGATCCTGTCCGGCGAGGAGAACTTCAACCAGTACTTCGCCAACGCCGCGACCCGCAACGACCCGAGGCTCACCCGCTACGGCGTCACGGGAACCGCGACCACCCGCAAGTGGGAGCGCTTCGACAAGCGCTGGGACCTCGCGCAGGAACCCAACGAGGTCAACAGGTTCGGCTGGGTCATCGAGCTCGACCCGCACGACCCGGACTCCACGCCGGTCAAGCACACGCACCTCGGCCGCTTCAAGCACGAGACCGCCAACATCCGCGTCGCCGACGACGGCCGGGTGGTCGCGTACTCCGGTGACGACGAGCGCTTCGAGTACATCTACAAGTTCATCTCCACCGGGAAGATGAAGCACGGCAACAGCAAGGCCGCCCGCCGCCACAACATGACGCTGCTCGACGACGGCACGCTCTACGTCGCGAAGTTCACCGGCGACAGCCCGCCCGCCGAGATCGACGGCACCGGGAAGCTGCCCAGCGACGGCCGGTTCGACGGCAGTGGCGAGTGGATCCCGCTGGCCGCGGGGAACAGGTCCTTCGTGCCCGGCATGACCGCCGAGGAGGTGTACGTCTTCACCCGCATCGCCGCGGACAAGGTCGGCGCGACGAAGATGGACCGCCCCGAGGACATCCAGTGCCACCCGCGCACCGGCAAGGTCTACTGCGCGCTCAGCAACAACGTCGAACGCGGCGTCACCGCGGGCAAGGAAGGCCCTACCGAGCCGAACCCGCGCATCAACAACCGCCACGGCCAGGTGCTGGAGGTGACCGAACGCCGCGACGACGCGCTGGCGCTGACGTTCAGCTGGGACCTGTTCCTGGTCTGCGGCTTCCCGGACGACCCGGGCACCTACTTCGGCGGCTACGACAAGTCGCAGGTCAGCCCGATCTCCAGTCCCGACAACGTCGCGTTCGACCGCCACGGCAACCTGTGGATCTCCACCGACGCCGACGGCAAGCTCGACGGTCTGAACGACGGCCTCTACGGAGTGCCGTTGGAAGGACCGGAACGCGGCCACCTCAAGCTGTTCCTCACGGTGCCGCGCGGCGCCGAGACGTGCGGCCCGGTGATCGGCGAGCGCGTCATCACCGTGTGCGTCCAGCACCCCGGCGAGGTGGACGGCGCGAACGCGGACAAGCCCGTGTCGAACTGGCCGGACCGGGGCACCGCGCGTCCCCGGCCGTCGGTCGTCGCGGTGTGGCGCCAGGGCAGGCGGCAACTGGGAGAGATCGGATGACCACGGCGCGTGCCTGATCGTCCGGGTGCAGGACGAGTTCGCCCGCCGTTCATCTGCTGGACGGCTGGCGAACTCGTTGGGCTCTTAGGTTCGGCCAGTTCCCTGAACTGACACCGATCTCGGAGGCCTGCGTGTCCTCACCCGCCGATCGGGGCCGCCGTCTGCTGCCCCTGCTCCCGACGAACCACCCGCTCGGGCGCCAGGCCGTCACCTGCGAGTTCCGCTGTGGCAACGCCTGCGCGCACGAGGCGCCCAACTCGTCCGCCAACGCGTACTTCGGCGACGTCGTCAAGGAGGTCGTGAGCCGCCGCGGCATGCTCAAGGCCGGTGCCGTCGTCGCGGCCGCCGGAGCGGGCGCGCTCGCGTTCTCCGGTGCGGCCACCGCCGCCCCCGCCCAGCCCGACGCCGAGGCCCTCGGCCGCGGTGGCAAGGGCAAGGACGGGCTGAACTTCGAGCCGGTGGCGCCCAACACCCTCGACCAGCTCAGCGTGCCGCAGGGCTTCCAGCAGGACGTCGTCATCCGCTGGGGCGACGCGGTGCTGGACGACGCGCCGAAGTTCGACTTCGACAACCAGACGCCGGAGGCGCAGGCCAAGCAGTTCGGCTTCAACAACGACTTCTGCGGTCTGGTCCCGGTCCCCGGCTACCACGACAGCTGGCTCATGGTGAGCAACCACGAGTACACGACCGAGTCGTTCATGTTCAAGGACTGGTCGCCGACCACGGTCACCGAGAAGCACGCCAAGATCGCGTGGGCCGCGCACGGCCTGTCGGTCGTCATGGTCGACCGCGACCCGCGCACCGGCAAGCTCTTCGTCTGCCCGGACGACAAGAAGAAGTACAACCGCCGCATCACCCTCACCACGCCGTTCGAGGTGAAGGGCCCGGCCGCCGGCTCGAAGTTCCTCAAGACCTCCGCCGACCCGACCGGCCGCAAGGTCCTGGGCACGCAGAACAACTGCTCCGGCGGCGTCACGCCGTGGGGCACGATCCTGTCCGGCGAGGAGAACTTCAACCAGTACTTCGCCAACGGCGGCACCGTGACCGACCCGGACACGAAGGCCAAGTTCGCCCGCTACGGCATCAGCGGCGGCGCTTCGCTGCGCCAGTGGGAGCGCTTCGACAAGCGCTTCGACCTGGCCCAGGAGCCCAACGAGGCCAACAGGTTCGGCTGGATCGTCGAGATCGACCCGCTCGACAAGAACTCGACGCCGGTCAAGCACACCGCGCTCGGCCGCTTCAAGCACGAGGGCGCGAACGTCATCGTCGCCAAGGACGGCCGCGTGGTCGCGTACATGGGCGACGACGAGCGCTTCGACTACATGTACAAGTTCGTCACGGACGAGAAGATGCAGAAGGGCGACTCGAAGCGCGCCCGCGAGCACAACAAGCAGCTGCTGGACAAGGGAACGCTGTACGTCGCCAGGTTCACCGGTGACAGCCCCGCCGCCGAGATCGACGGCACCGGCAAGGTTCCTGCGGACGGCGAGTTCGACGGTTCCGGCGAGTGGATCCCGCTGGCGCACAACGACAAGTCGTTCGTGCCCGGCTTCACCGCCGAGGAGGTCTACGTCTTCACGCGTCTGGCCGCCGACAAGGTGGGCGCGACGAAGATGGACCGCCCGGAGGACGTCGAGCCGTCGCTGCACAACCGCCGGATCTACGCAGCGCTGACGAACAACACCGACCGCGGCAAGGCGGGCAAGGAAGGCCCGACCGAGATCAACCCGCGCAACGGCAACAAGCACGGCCACGTGCTGGAGATCGAGGAGCGCCGCGGCGACAACACGGCGACCACGTTCTCGTGGAAGCTGCTGCTGCTCTGCGGTGACCCGACCGACCCCGGCACGTACTTCGGCGGGTTCGACAAGTCGCAGGTCAGCCCGATCTCGTGCCCGGACAACGTCGCGTTCGACACGCGCGGCAACCTGTGGATCTCCACGGACGGCAACGCGCTGGGCTCCAACGACGGCCTGTTCGCGGTGCCCGTCGAGGGCAAGCGCCGCGGCCAGGTCAAGCAGTTCCTCACGGTGCCCAGGGGCGCGGAGACCTGCGGCCCGGTCGTCACCGAGGACTTCGTGCTGGTGTCCGTGCAGCACCCCGGCGAGATCGACGGCGCGTCGGCGAACAACCCGCTGTCGCACTGGCCGGACGGCGGCACCTCGCAGCCGCGTCCGTCCGTCGCCGTGGTGTGGCGCAAGGACCGCCGCAGGATCTGCGACTGATCCTCCCGCGCTCATCCGGGTGGAATGAGCGACTGTCCGCTGTGGACGGCGCGTGCTGTGCGTTCTCACGCACGGTGCGCGCCGTCTCACTTGGGGGAGTCGTTTGAACCGGCTGCGACACCAGGCCGTATGACCAGGTGGCTGCACCGCGGACAGCCGAGACACGTCGCACTGTCTGTCCACTTAGGAGTGAGTGTTGATGAAGCGTGCTGGTCTCGTTCTCGTCGCAACGGCACTGGCGGGGCTCGGATTCGGAGTGGCGGGTTCCACCGCCGCTCCCACCCCCGCCACCATGAGCGGTGCCGACGCCAGGGTCGCGCCCGCCGTCGCGGTTCCCGCCGGCAACAAGGTCGTCCAGAAGCTCTACGCCAAGGGCGTGCAGACCTACACATGCACCACAGGCGCCTGGAAGAGCCTGGAACCCGCCGCGACCCTGGCCGACCGGCTCGGCCGCGCGGTGGCCCTGCACTCGCGCGGCCCGATCTGGGTGTCCACGGTCGACGGCAGTGCGGTCGAGGCCGCCCCCGTCGACGGTGCCCGCAACGAGGTGGCCGGAGCCGTTCCCGAGCTGCTGCTGAAGGCCAAGTCGACCAGGGGTGCCGGTGTGTTCGCCGGTGTCAGCTACGTGCAGCGCCTCGCCACCAAGGGCGGCGTCGCGCCGACGGGCGCGTGTGCCACCGAGGGCGAGCAGACCTCCGTTCCCTACGAGGCCTTGTACGTCTTCTCCGCACCCGCCGTCTGAACCGACACCGCGACCACGGCCGCGCTGACCATGGTGACGCCGACGACCCAGAGGCCGGTCTTCTGGGTCCCGGTCAGGTCGCGCAGCCACCCGGTGACGTAGGGCGCCACGAACCCGCTCACGTTGCCCAGTGAGTTGATCAACGCGATCCCGCCCGCAGCAGCAGTGCCGCCCAGGAAGCTCGTGGGAAGCGCCCAGAACGTGGGCAGGGCGGCACACACACCGATCGCGCACACCGACACGGCCACCATCGCCGCGATGGGGTTGTCCAGGTACAGCGCGACGGGAATCGCCGCCCCGCCCAGCAACATGGGCGCGGCGACGTGCCACTTCCTCTCCCCGGTGCGGTCCCCGTGCCTGGCCCACAGGACCATGGCCACCGCACCGAGGACGTAGGGGATCGCGTTGATCAACCCCCGCTCCACGACGCCTGCTCCCGGCGCCAGGCCCTTGATGATCGTCGGCAGGAAGAACCCCAGCGTGTACAGCCCGTAGACGATCCCGAAGTACACGAAGCTCAGCGCCAGGATCCGCGGGTGCGTCAGCGCCTTCTTGAGCGGCCAGTGCTCTTCCTCCGGCTGCTCGACGACCTCGTCGGGCCGGTCCGGCAGCCAGAACCACGTCACGAACGCCAGCGCGATCGCCGGAAGCCCCTCGACCAGGAACATCGTGCGCCAGCCGAACCACTGGATCAGCAACCCGCTGAACGTCGACCCGAGCGCCGTCGAGATCGGTACCGCCACCATGAACAGCGCGACGATCCGCGCCCGGTCCTTCTGCGGGTACCAGTAGGTCAGGTACAGGATGATGCCGGGGAAGAACCCGGCCTCCGCCACGCCGAGCAGGAACCGCAGGACGATCAGCACGGTCCCGTTCGGCACGAACGCCATCGCCGTGGCGACGACCCCCCAGCTGATCATGATCCGCGCGATCCACCGGCGCGCCCCGAACCTGTGCAGCGCCAGGTTGCTCGGCACCTCGAGGAGCAGGTAGCCGATGAAGAACACCCCGGACGCGAACCCGAACACCGTCGCGGTGAGCTGGAGCTCCTCCGACATGCCGTTGGGCCCGGCGAACCCGATGTTGACGCGGTCCAGGTAGTTGATGAAGTAGAGCAGGCACAGGTACGGCAGGATCAGCTTCCTGGGCACTATGGTCCCCCCATGAGTGATCGTCCGGTAGCCCTCGTCACCGGGGCGTCCAGCGGAATCGGCTCGGCCATCGCCCGCAGTCTGGCCCCGACCCACGACCTGCTGCTAGGTGGTCGCGACGCCGACGCCCTCGCGGTCCTCGCGGCCGAGCTCCCCGGCGCCACCGCCTGGCCGTTCGACCTGACGAACGTCGCCTCCGCCGACCTCGGCGTCCTCTCGCGCCTGGACGTGCTCGTGCACAGCGCGGGCATCGCACTGCTCGGCCCGTTGAGCGAGGCGACGCAGGCCGACTGGCGCCAGACTTTCGACGTGAACGTCTTCGCCGTCGCCGAACTGACCAACCTGGTCCTGCCCCGCCTGCGCGAGGCGTCCGGCCACGTCGTGCTGATCAACTCAGGCGCCGGCAGGAACGCCAACCCCGGCTGGGGCGTGTACGCGGCCTCGAAGTTCGCCCTCCGCGGGTACGCGGACGCGCTGCGCGGCGACGAACCGTCGTTGCGGGTGACCACCGTCTACCCCGGCCGCACCGCCACCCCGATGCAGGAGGACGTGCGGCGGCAGGAGGGCGGCGACTACGACCCGTCGAAGTACATCGACCCGGCCTCGGTGGGGCGGGCGGTGGCGTCGGCCGTGCTGGCGACGCCCGACGCCCACATCACCGAACTGGTCGTGCGGCCCAGGTGAGCCGCACGGCGGGTCGGGCTAACTTCGGCTTGCAAGGTCATGACAACGATGTCATAAAATTCATGAGGTCATTCGGATTCCACTGGAAATGTAATCTTCATGAGGAATCTTGCCTGGTGGTCACGATAATTCCACCTGTTGGGTGGAAACATCGATAATTGGCATAGCCCGTTTGGTTGAACCTGAAGTCGCGGCGAAACACGGTCCTCTGCCTTCTCGATGCACACTGCAAAGTGCAGTCGAGGGGTTGGGGCGCAAGTGGGGAAAACTAGCTGGTCAAGGGGGCGACCAGTCGCCGCAGTGCGCCAAATAGGTGACGAGGAGACTCTCACGCAGTATGGCCAGGTCGGCATCGGTGACGGAGGGTTCCGAAGGCAGCCGAGATTTGATCAAGGCGAGCGAGATGTGTCTATGATCGTTGGCAAACTGGGTGTGGCAGGGGCGTTGAGTCTTGTTGTAGGAAGAAACAAGGTAATACTTCAGGATGCTGTGCGATACTTCAACGTGGGACGTCTTCGTGAGGCGGATTACGTGGTGAAGCACACGCCTACGCCGCGTAACCCGAACCATGTCAGTGTGGTTGCACCTGAAGGTGTTATCGCTGAAGACTGGTGGCGGGATCATGGAGAGCCCATGCTGGAGCTGATGGTAGACGGGATGCGCACAGGGAAGGGAGACGATGACAATGAGTGAGCATGTTGGGCAGGCGCCTCAACTCGGCGAGCGGCCGTGGCTGTCCGTTGGTCCCTGTGACGTGGAATTGAACGTCTACAACGGGCGCTCCAGTACCGGTCTTGTCGCGACTGAGTTCGGTGCGTTGCTGTTCTGGCAATTTTTTGGGCATGGCACAGATTTCGGGCTGTGGCTGTACCTTCCTGTGAGTGACCAAGAGGCCGAGTACATCGTTGATCATCCCGAAGAGATGATGCTCGACGGCCTTCGGGAACGGTTGCCAGGTCGGCAATGCATTCTTGCTTTGAGTTCAGACGGTGTGGTCAGCATGCGCAGCCCGTACACGATGGAAAAGTCTCGATCGCATGCGGACATGATCCGTCGCATGCTTGAGGCTCTGATCGTGAGCTTGTCTGGCACTACGCAGGCCACGCAGTCGCACCGACCCGTCGAGATTTCACCGGGCAGTGACAAGGCGACTGCGGAGGCCAAAGAAATCGTGCGGGTCACGCTTGCCTCGTGCCCTAGCTGAACGAGCTCAGACGGGTCAGGCCGACCGCAGCCGCTGAGCCACCGCGGTCACCCCGGCCTGCGCCTCGGCCCGGTCCACCCGAGTCGACTCCCCACCGGCCACGACCTGGTCACCGGCCACCCACACGTCGGTGACCCGGCGCGACCCCGAACCCCACACCAGGTTCGCCAGCAGCTGCGGGTCCGGCGCGTCCAAGCCGGTCGCGAACGCCGGGTCGTCGGCGGCGACGTGCACGACGTCCGCCCAGCGACCGGCTTCGAGGGCCCCGATGTCGTCGCGGCCCAGTGCGTCCGCGCCGCCCCGCGTGGCCATCAGCAACGCCTGCGCCGCACCGAGCACGGTCGCGTCCATCTTCGAGACGCGGGCGAACAGGCCGGCGAGCCGCGCCTCCTCGAACAGGTCCAGGTCGTCGTTGGACGCCGGTCCGTCCGTGCCGAGGCCGACCGAGACGCCGGCGGCCAGCATCTCCGGCACGCGCGCGATCCCCGAGGCCAGCTTCGCGTTGGAGCCGGGGCAGTGCGCGACACCGACGCCGAACGACGCGTACAGCGCGATGTCGTCGTCGGACAGGTGCACGGAGTGCGCGGACAGCACCCGGCCGCCCAGCACGTCCGACGCCTTCAGCAGCGCGGGCACCGAACCGAACTCCGCCCGCTGCGCCTCGTCCTCGAACGGCGACTCGGCCACGTGCACCATGAACAACGCGCCGCGGGCCCGTGCCTCCTGCGCGACCGCGGTCAGCTGGGCCGGGGCGAGCGTGTAGGCGGAGTGCGGGCCGTAGGCCAGCTCGACGCGCTCGCCGGGGCCGAAGCGGACGCCGTCGGAGTCGATCCACGCGGAGATCTCGTCGGTCAGCGCCCTCCAGTCCATGCCCGGCACGTCGAGGATCGCGCCGCCGAACACCACGCGCGACCCGGCGGCCAGCACCGACGACACCAGCTCGGGGCCGTGGAAGTACATCTCGGCGGAGGTCGTGACGCCGTGCCGGAGCATCTCGACGGCACCGAGCAGCATGCCCGTGCCGACGTCGGCCGCGGTCATCCGCGCCTCGTTCGGCCACATGTGCTCCTGGAGCCACCGCAGCAACGGCAGGTCGGAGCCCAGGCCGCGCAGCACCGTCATGGGGCTGTGCGCGTGTGTGTTCACGAGACCGGGCAGCAGGATGCCCGACAACCGCCGGACCTCGCCGTCGAAGGCAGGTGCGGCAGACACTTCACCCACATAGGTGATCCGTCCGTCGACGACGTCCACGACCGCGTCCCGCAGGACGGAGCAGGACGGGTCGCAGGGCAGGACCACCGGGGCGTGCAGGCGCAATGACATGCGGAGAATCCTGCCATTGTGACGGCAGTCACATGCATGCATGCATCCGGAACGCGCGGGAATCCTGTCCCCGTCGGGCGCGGGCCGACCCCCAGGGTCCGCCCCGGCCTAAAACTTCCTTCCGACCAGAGGGCTCGTCGCGTTCGACCGGCGGGCCCTTTGTGCTTCCCGGGCAACCACCGACACAGCAGGGACGTCTCTTGATCATGTCGAAGAAGCCGTGCACTTCCAGTGGGTCCTTCCGGCGCGCGCAGAAGCCCGCCACCCCCAAGCCGCCGACTCGCCGCTGAGTTGGCATGATCACATCCGCACGGGACCGGGCGTGATCATGCGGAGGCATTCAGTGGCCGACATCGACCCTCAGAACGACGACCAGTTCAGCGACGCCGAGATGACGCAGGAGTTCGACGTCATCCGCGACGAGAACTAGGACGGGAACTAGACGAGCGGCAGCTCGGCGCGAACCGTCCAGCCAGTCGGTTCGCGTCGGCCTGCGGAGAACGTCCCGCCCAGCAGCTCCACGCGCTCGCGCATGCCCACGAGCCCGTAGCCCCCGGAACCTCCGACGGGAACGCCTCCCGCGACCCCGTCGTCCGCCACCGCCAGTCGCAACGTGCCGTCGCCCGAGGACAGCTCCACGTCCACTGAGGACACTTCGAGGGCGTGTTTTCGGGTGTTGGTCAGGGATTCCTGCACCAGCCGCAGCACCGACCGCGCCAGCTCCTGCGGCACCGGCTCGCGCAGGTCGAACGAAAGCCGCACCGGCAGACCGGATTCCGAGGCCAACGCGCGCACGTCGTCCATCAGCGACGACGAGGCAGCGGGGCCGGCGGAGGTGCCGTCCCGCATGGTGCCGACGAGCCGGCGCATCGCCGTCAGCGCCTCGTTCCCGGATGCGGCGATCGACGGCAGCACGTCCACCTCGCGGTTGAGCTGACCCGCCTGCGCGTGCACGACGATCGCCGTCACGTAGTGCGCCACCACGTCGTGCAGTTCGCGCGCCAACGCCATCCGCTCCGCGTTCTGCGCCGCCGCCACCGACGCCGCCAGCTGCGACGAGCGTTCGTTGTCACGGGCCCGGAAGTACAGCCCCGTCCCGATGGCCAGCACGAGCATGATCGACGCACCGAACAGGTACGACGTCGGATCAGGCCGCCATTCGCGGTACTCGCTGGCCGCCACGACCGGCCACCCGATGACCTCCGCCGCGGTCATCGCCGCCAGGACGAGCAGCGTGCCGGAGACCGCGCGCAGGCGCGACGCCTCCCGCACGAGGATCGCGATGGTCGCCATCGCCGCGCCGGTCACCGAGATGCCCGCGCCGCTGACGAAGAAGTGCGGCTCGAACGAGACGCCGAGGAACCGCAGGTAGAGCGCCGTGCACACGATGGCGAACGCTGCCGCGAGCGCCGCGTCGAACGGCCGTCGCGGTGCCAGGACCGCGATCGCGCAGATGACCGCCACGCCGGGGATCTGCCACCAGCCGAGTTCGGTGGTGATCGACCCGAGCTCCGCGATGCCGATGCCGGTGAGCGAGAGCGCCAGCGGCCACTGGCGTTTGGCGAGCAACCGCCAGCTCAGATCCGTGCTCTCCACCCGACACACAGTAGGGCCGGACGGGTGACGCCGCGTCCGACTCGGGGTCCACCCGGCATCAGCCGGAAGGAGGAGACGGCGACCTGCGGAAATACCCTCCCGGCGGATGCCGGATCACGCCGCGGTCACGGACTCTGGGAAGGGAGAAGAGAAGTCGGGGAACGGAGGACGTCATGTTGTCTGTCGTGTTCACTTGGGCCGCCGCTGTGGTCGGTCTGCTGGTCCTTGCGCTGATGGCCCTCTCGGGCGTGATGATCGACTCCCAGAGGTAGGACCCCGTCGGCACCAGCGTGTGATGGGGAAGTCAGACGCTGGTCAGGGAGTGTTGCTGGCGGAGCAGTTCCGCCAGCCTGCCGGCCGGCTGGGGCCGGGTCTCGTCCAACGCGGCCGTGAAGCGCGCCGGAGCACCGGTCCGTGCGCGCGCCGCGGCCGCGGTGTCCAGCCGGAACGCGGGACGCGCCGCGGACGGGCGCTGGCGGGAACGCAGCCAGGCCAGCCGGTGCAGGGCTTCCGCGTGGTGGTCCGTGATCGTGACGGCAGCCTTGTCGAACGAGTGCAGCACTGCCGCGTTCAGGTGAACGGTCGCGAAGTCCCGCCACAGCGTGCGTTCGGACGACGTGTCCAGGCCCAACGCCTCGGCCACCTCGCGTGCCACGCCGTACGCGCCTTCTTCCGCCAGCGACCGCGTGCCGATCTCCGCGCCGACGAACCACGAGTTGAACGGCGCCGCGGGGTAGTGCACGCCACCGATCGACAGCCGCATGTTCGAGATGACCGGCACCGCGTGCCAGCGCAACCCCAACTCGCCGAACCACGGCAGGGTCGGGTGCTCCAACGGCACCTCGTGCACGATCTCGGACGGCAGCGTGAACAGCCGCGGTCCCTCGTGCTGGGTCTCCACCACCAACGGCAGCAGGTCGAACCGTGACCGCCGTACGGGCGGACGCCACCCCATGCCCTGCATGGTTTCCGTGAACTGGGCATACCGGCGGTCCCCCGTGCCGTCGGCGTACCCGGCGTACCGGATCAGCTGCTCGTTCCAGATCACCGGTCCCGGCGATCCGGGCGCGTCCGGTGCGAAGACCGTGACGAGCGGCCGGATCTCACCGCCGTTGGTCGCGAGCCGCAGGTGCTCGACGCACTCGCCCGCGACGGCGGCGGCGTTGCGGTAACCGCGCAGGTCGCGGACCTTCAGCCGGCGCCACGGCACGCCCGAGGTGCACCAGCCGGAGTCCCGCAGCGCGATCCGCGCGCCGTACGCGAGCTCATTGGTCGTGTGGCGGTAGGTTCCGGTCTCGGCGATCTCGGCGCGCACCTGGGCGATGCGGGCGGACAGCGAGCCTGCGTCGGAGTGCGCCGCGTGGAACATGCGCACGAACTCCTCCGCTGCGGGGAGGACGTCGGGGGTCACGGAGCGAGAACCTAAGGCCGGAAGCGCCTCACGCGTCACTGCCACTCGGGGCATTTCGGGTGATCAACACCGGCCACTCCAACGAGTGAAGGTGGGACCCGTAGTGGTGAAAGCCCTCGCTTGAGACCTCGATCAGGTGAGGTCGTTCCGCCGGAACATCAGGTCGTGCGACACGCGGCCCTCGTTCACGGCCCGCTGCTCGAACTTCGTGACCGGCCGCCAGTCCGGCCGCGGCGCCCAGCCGTCGAACACGTTGGTCAGCAGCCGCTCGCCGGAGCACACCTCGAGCATCTGGTCCGCGTAGTGCTCCCAGTCCGTCGCGAGGTGCAGCACGCCGCCCGGCTCCAGGCGCGAGGCCAGCAACGACACGAACTCCGGCTGCACGAGCCGGCGCTTGTGGTGCTTCTTCTTCGGCCACGGGTCCGGGAAGAAGATCCGCACGCCGTGCAGCGACGCGGGAGCGATGTGGTCGGTCAGGAGGTCGACGGCGTCACCGCGCAGCACGCGCAGGTTGTCGAGGCCGCCGAGGTGCTCGCCGCGCAGCAGCAGCTGGGCGAGTCCCGGCTTGTAGACCTCGACGGCGACGTAGTTGAGCTCGGGAGCGGCGGCGACGAGCTGGGAGGTGGTCTCGCCCATGCCGGAACCGATCTCCAGCAGCACGGGGGCGGAACGACCGAACCAGGTGTCGAAGTCGAGCGGCCCCTCGGGCAACGACTTGACGTCGTTGCCCATCTTCTCCCAGTACGTGTCCCAGGCGCGCTCCTGTCCCACGGTCATGCGCTCGCCGCGCTGGACGAAGCTGACGATGGAACGGGGGAACTCAGGGCTGGTCACGACCGGACAGCCTACGCAATGAGCTCGATGTCCTCGATCTGCGCACGCAGGTCCGCCACGGTGAAGTCGATCGGCTGGGGGTGGCCCGGCCCGTGGTGCGCCGGCACGAGGTGGATCCAGCCGCGGTGCGCGTCGGTGAACTGCACCGTCGTCGGGGTCGCGGGCCCGTAGACACCGCTTTCCGACGGCACGTACTCCCAGTACCCGATCTCGCCGAAGTCGGCCCACGGCACGAACACCCAGCCGGGTCGCGCCGACAGGAGCTCGGTCACCGCGTCCTCGACGGCGTGGCCCTCGGCCCGAGAAGGGATCTTCGCGCGGTTCAGCGCCCTCAACCACCACGGCGCCGGGACGTCACCGACCGCGCTCACCGCGCGGTACGTCGCCAGCACCTCCTGCTCCTCCGCCGTGTGCACCCAGGAGCGACGAGCCTGGGCGGGAGTGCTCGCCAGAGCGGCGGAGTTCGGACCCTCGAGCGCATCAGACCACTCGAGGCTGAGCATTGCTTCGACGTGAACCGTCATAGGCCACCTCCGAGCTGGGGATAACCCAATTGAACGCGAATCCAAACGCCTAGGTTGTCCGAATCGTCGGTTTTCACGGTTTGTTAACAGTGGCCTTACTCAAGCTGTGACGCCAGGCACGTTGCGCCACGAGGTGGAAACACGATGAAGCTGACGTGCCACTGCTGCCCGCGCTCGTCGCCGCGCTGCCGTTGCTGCTCGCCGCGCAGACGATCGAAGAGCAGGAATGGCACCTCGACGCGCTCGACGTCTACGCCGCCCAGGACCAGACCCGCGGTGACGGCGTCGTCGTCGCGGTGATCGACTCCGGAGTGGACGCGAAGCACCCGGATCTGGCCGGCCGCGTCCTGCCCGGAACGGGTTTCGGCAGGTCGAAGGGCACGGACGGCACGACCGACACCGACGGCCACGGCACCGGGATGGCCGGGATCATCGCCGCGACCGGACGTGGCGGCGGCGCGCTCGGCATCGCACCGGGCGCCAAGATCCTGCCGATCGCGAGCGCCGACGAGAAGGAGCAGTTCGGGCTCGACGTGGTCGGCGAGAGCATCCGGTGGGCGGCCGACCACGGCGCAAAGGTCATCAACCTGTCGCTCGGCTTCTCCAGCTCGCTGACGCCGACGCTGGTGAAAGCTGTGAATTACGCGATCGAGAAGGACGTCGTCCTCGTCGCCGCCACCGGCAACGAGGGCGGGCAGGTCTCCGCGCCCGCGAACATCGGCGGCGTGGTCGCCGTCGCCGGCACGACCCGCGACGGCCAGCCGTGGAAGTCGTCCAACGTCGGCGCGGACACCGTGCTCGCCGCACCGGCGGTCGGCATCGTCACGACCGCGCCGGAGAGCGTCTACTCCAGCGGCTACGCCGAGATGGACGGCACGAGCGCGGCGTCGGCGATCGTGTCCGGCGTCGCCGCGCTGGTGCGGGCGAAGCACCCGGGAATGCCGGCCAAGGACGTCGTCAACGCGCTGGTCAAGACGGCGAAGGACCTCGCGGAGCCCGGCCGTGACGCCGCGACCGGGTTCGGCATGGTCGACCCGGTCGGCGCGCTCACCGCGCAGCTCCCGCCGGTGGAGCGCAACCCGTTGCTCCCGGCGCCGAAACCGTCGACCACGCAACCGGCTCCGACGCGCTCCGCCCAACGCCCCGCACAGCCGGCCGTCGAGATCGCGGACCGGCTGCCGTTCGTCGCCGCCGTGGCCGGTGGCACCGCCGTGATGACGGGCCTGCTGATCGCGTTGCCCGCCATCAGGTCACGGCGCCCCAAGCCCGTCGTCAGTGAGCCTGGTACTCCACCGACTCCTTGGTGAGCTGCATGAAGGCCTCCTCCAGCGACCCGCGCTGGGGGCTGAGCTCGTGCAGCACGACCTGGTTCTCCGCCGCGAGCTCACCGATCTGCTGCGCGGGGATCCCCTGCACCACCAGGCTCCCGTTCGTCGCGTCGTCGGTGACCGTCGCGTGGGCGGCGAGGATCTCCCGCAGCTTCGCGGCGTGCGGCGACCGCACCCGGACGGTGTCCTGGGTGGCGTCGGCGATGAACTGCTCGGTGGACGTCTGCGCGATCAGCTGACCCCTGCCGATCACGATGAGGTCCTGCGCGGTCTGCGCCATCTCCGAGAGCAGGTGGCTCGACACGAACACCGTGCGGCCCTCGGCCGCGAGCCGGTGCATGAACTGCCGGATCCACAGGATGCCCTCGGGGTCGAGGCCGTTGACCGGCTCGTCGAACAGCAGCACCTCGGGGTCGCCGAGCAGCGCGCCCGCGATGCCGAGCCGCTGCGACATGCCGAGCGAGAACCCGCCCGCGTTCTTGTGCGCGACCTCGGTGAGGCCGACGACCTCCAGCACCTCGTTCACCCGGCTGACCGGGATCTTGTTGGAGACCGCGAGCCACTTGAGGTGCGAGCGCGCGGACCGGTTGGGGTGCACCCACTTCGCGTCGAGCAGCGCGCCGACCTTGCGCAGCGGCTGCTTGAGCTCGGCGTAGTGCTTGCCGTCGATCGTGACGTCGCCCCCGGTGGGGGTGTCGAGGCCGAGGATCATCCGCATGGTCGTGGACTTGCCGGCGCCGTTCGGGCCGAGGAAGCCCGTGACGCGGCCCGGCCGGACGGTGAACGACAGGTCGTCGACGGCCTTGGTCTTGCCGTAGTGCTTCTGCAACCGCACTGCTTCGATCATGACCACTCCCGGTTCGCTCGAAGAACTGACAGGGACCTGGGTCATCCCCCGACGGATGACCCAGGTCCCTCTCCCCTTTATTCGGACCAGGTCACGCGTCGCGCCGCTTCGCGACGACCAGCGCGACCACCAGCAGCGCGACGGCGATCCCGGCGAAGTAGGCCAGCGATCCCCACTGGCTCAGCTTGAAGTCGATGCCCATGCCCGCCTGCTCGGATCCGGCGGCCTCCGGGCCGTTCAGCATCAGGAAGTGGTTGGCGTTCTGGAACGGCAGCCACGCCTGGATCTTCACGCCGGCCTTCGGGATGATCCCGATCAGGCCTTCGAGCAGCATGTTCCACACCAGCAGGATCGCGACGGCGCCGGCGGTCTGGCGGACCAGGACGCCGACCGCGATCGCGATGACCGCGCCGATGCCGTAGAGCAGGCCGACGCCCGCGACGTGCCGCCACTCGGCGCCGGAGTTGATCGCGAGGTCCGAGGCCGGCGAGAGCACCTTCGCGATGCCCACCGAGCCGAACGCGATGACCTCGCCGAGGACACCGGCGATGAACGCGACCACGACGGTCTTCGAGACCAGCGCGGAGATCCGGTTCGGCACCGCGAGGAACGTGGCGCGGATCGTGTTGAAGCGGTACTCGGTCGTGACCGCGAGGGCGGCCATCACCAGCACGACGGACAGCGCGAGCTGGCTGCTGCCGAACTGCGTGACGCCGAGGGACAGCTGACCGTTGTCGGTCGAGGCCGCGATGATCGCGGTCAGGCCGACGCCCAGGACGATGGCGAGCGCGCTGCACCAGTACGGCGAACGGGTGGAGAAGAGCTTGATTCTCTCGACTGCCAACAGGGTCATCAGACTCACTTCCCGATCTCTGCGTGGTACTCGACAGCATCGCCGGTCAGCTGCATGAACGCCTCTTCGAGCGAACCGCGCTGGGGGCTCAGCTCGTGCAGGACGACACCGTTGGCAGCGGCGATGTCACCGATCTGGTCACTGGTGGCACCCGATACGGACAACGCGCCGTCCGCGTTGTCACGAACCGTGAAGCCCTTGTCGACGAGGAGCGGACCGAGCTGGGACAGCTGAGGACTGCGCACGAGGACGGTGTTGCCCGTCGAGCGGTCGATGAACTCCTGCGTGGTGCTCTGCGTGATCAGCTTCCCCCTGCCGATCACCACGAGCTCGCTCGCCGTCAGCGCCATCTCCGACAGCAGGTGGCTCGACACCAGGACCGTGCGGCCCTCGGCGGCCAGGTTCTGCATGAACGTGCGGATCCAGAGGATGCCCTCGGGGTCCAGGCCGTTCACCGGCTCGTCGAACAGCAGCACCTTCGGGTCGCCGAGCAGTGCCGCGGCGATCCCCAGCCGCTGCGACATGCCGAGCGAGAACCCGCCGGCGTTCTTGCTCGCGACCTGCGTGAGGCCGACGGCCTCGAGCACCGCGTCGACGCGCGTCTTGGGCAGGCCGTTGGAGACGGCGAGCCACTTGAGGTGGGCGCGGGCGGACCGGTTGGGGTGCACCCACTTGGCGTCGAGCAGCGCGCCGACCGTCTGGAGTGGACGCTTGAGCTCGGTGTAGGGCTTGCCGTCGATCAGCACGCGGCCTGCCGTCGGACGGTCGAGCCCCAGGATCATCCTCATCGTGGTCGACTTGCCTGCGCCGTTCGGACCGAGGAAGCCGGTCACCCGTCCAGGTTGGACGGTGAACGACAGGTCGTCGACCGCGACCGTCCTGCCGTATCTCTTGGTGAGGCCGATTGCCTCGATCATCTGCTTTCCCCTCTCGGTGACAGGGACAACTCTCCTGCTCCGAGGGGGTCGGGCACATCGCCCTGCGGTCTGCGGCGGACGTCAACTTCCGTCGCCGGGTGCCGCTACCTCAGTCGTAGTTGAATGAGCCACATGGGATACACGGAAGCTCCCGACGGCTGGTGGCGCGAGTTCGTCCTGGCCAAACCCGCCCGCACCGCCAAGCTGGCGGTGACCCGCAAGGACGGGTCACCGCACGTCGCACCGGTGTGGGTGGACCTCGACGGCCCGGACCTCGTCTTCCTGACCGCGCGCGACACGGTGAAGGGCAAGTCGATCCTGCGCGACGGCCGGGTGGCCCTGTGCTTCGACGACGAGATCCCGCCGTTCAACTTCGTGACGATCACCGGCCACGCCGTCGTGGACGAGGACCCGGAGCAGCTCAGGTACTGGGCCGGCCGCACCGCGGCGCGCTACATGGGCGACGACCAGGCCGACGCCTACGCCGAACGCAACGGCGTGCCCGGTGAGATGGTCGTCCGGGTGAAGATCGACAAGGTTGTGGCCAAGCAGAACGTCTCCGACTAGACCTCGACGGTGGCGAGCGGGTCGACGCCGTAGTTGCGCGCGTACCCGTTCTCCACCCCGACCAGCAGGTCCACCACCTCGAACCAGGTGTCCCAGAACGGCGTTTCCCGCAGCGCCTCCACGAGCAGCTGGTACGCCTCGTGGTCACGGGCCTCCCACACCCACACGTCGGTGACGCGCGTCGAGTAGAACTCCGTGTCGTAGAACCGGGATCGCACGCCCTCCGCCCTCTCCTTGATCACGGGCAGGACCTCGGCCGTGAACGCGTCCACGCGCTCGGAAACGGTCATGGTGAGCCACTTCGGCGTGGTCTTGACGAGCATGAACGCGGTGACGCCGGCCTCTTCGAAAGTTGTCATGGGTCCATGCTGGGAGCGGCCGAGGCTTGCTCGCCACGCAACTTCAGCAAGGCAGCGTTGCTTACGATGCAAAGGTGCCTGATCAGCTCGATCTGAACCTGCTGCGCGTCTTCGACGCCCTGCTCCAGGACGGCAGCGTCACCGCGGCCGCCGAACGGTTGCACCTGTCGATCCCCGCGACCAGCCGGGCGCTCGCGCGGCTGCGGCGGGCGATGGGCGACCCGGTCCTGGTGCGCGCGGGCCGCGGGATGGTGCCGACGCCGTTCGCGCTCCGCATCGCGCCGCGCGTCCGCTCGCTGCTGGACGAGGCCGCCGCGCTGGTCAACGCGAAGGAGCTCGACCCTGCCGAGCTGCGCAGGACGTTCACGATCCGGGTCGGCGACGGCGTGGTGACCCAGCTGGTCACCGAGATGGCGGCACGGGCGCCCGGCGTCGTGCTGCGGTTCGTGCCCGAGGGCGACGAGAGCGTCGACGCGTTGCGAGACGGTTCCGTCGACCTCGACATCGGCGCCGGGTACGACGCCGAGTCCGACATCCGGTCCACCGTGCTGTTCCGGGAACGGCTGGTGGGCGTCGTCCGCGCCGACAGCCCGCTGGGCAACCGCCCGACGCTCAGGCAGCTCTGCCGGTACCCGCACGTCTCGGTGTCCCGCCGAGGTCGGACGCGAGGTCCGCTGGACGTGGCGTTGCAGGCGGCCGGTCTGCAACGACGGGTCGCCGCGGTCGTCCCGTTCTACACCGCCGCCGCCCTGCTGGTGGCGTCGAGCGACCACGTCGGCCTCGTTCCGCAACGCCTCGCGGAGCAGTTCCCCGGCCGCCTGCGCTGGTTCCCGGTCAGCGCGGACCTGCCGGAGATCGACGTGCGCCTGCACTGGCACGCCCGCCTCGACGCCGACCCCGCACACCGCTGGCTGCGCGAGACGGTCCGGGCCTGCGTCTAGTCGGGGAAGAAGCGGTCCAGCACCTGCGCGGCGCCGTCCTCCAGCACGGTCGGCGCGACCTCGTCCGCCGCCGCCTGGACGGTCGCGGGTGCCTGCCCCATCGCGACGCCGAGTCCCGCCCACGTCAGCATCTCGACGTCGTTGCTGCCGTCACCGATCGCGAGGGCGTCCCGCGGGCTGATGCCGAGCTCGGCGCACAGCTCGTCCAGCGCGGAGCCCTTCGTGACGTCCGGCGGGACCGCGGTCAGCCACGGCTCGGTGTGGTCGACGGACCACTCGATGCCGGGCAGCTCCAGGTCCTTCACGGCGAACGCCAGCTCGGCCGGCGTGTGGTCGAGCCAGCGCATGACCAGCCGCGGTGTCGGCGTGGCGGCCATCTCGTCGAACGTCGAGCCGATCGTCTCGCCCCACAGGTCGCCGGGCAGGAACTGGCCGAGCATCAGGTTGCCGACGCCGGTGCGTTCCACCGCGAAGACGCTGCCGGGCAGCAACGCCCGCAACGCCTCGATGGTCGGACCGGGCTCGAACGTCGTGCGCTTCGGGATCTCGTTCGCCGCCGGGTCCCACCACACGGCGCCGTTCGAGCAGAGGGCGAACGAGGCGGGGACCTGGGCGGCGATCGGGGTGACGCCGATCAGGCTGCGGCCGGTGGCCAGCACGACCTTCGACCCGTGTTCCGCCACGCGCGTGATCACCGCTTGCACGGCCGGTGAGATGTCGTTCGAGCCGACGTGGGTCAGGGTTCCGTCGATGTCCAGCGCTACCAGCCGAGGTCTCCAGGTCACGTGGCACCACCCTAGGCGAACGTTAGTGAATTGTGGTTCACTAACTCCCGTGGCACGACCTCGCACGATCACCGACGAACGGATCCTGGCCGCCGTCGCGGCCGTCATCGACCGGCGCGGACCCGAGTTCACCGTCGCCGACGTGGCGGCGGAGGCCGGTGTCTCCGTGGGGGCGGTGGCGAAGCGGTTCGGGTCCAAGAGCGGGTTGCTGCAGGCGCTGACCCGGGCCGGCACCGAGGAGGTCGTGCGCCGGATGCGGGAGGCCGGGTCCGTGCGCGAGGCGCTGCTGACGTGGTTCGACCGGATCGCCGACCCCGTGGTGGCCGCCAACAACCTGGCGCAGCTCGGTGTCGACCTGATCGACCCGGAACTGCGCGCGTTGCTCGCCCGGCACTACGCGGTGCTGGAGGCGGAGCTGGAAGTTCTCTGCGCGGCGGAGGGGTTGCCGGGCAACGCGGCCCGGATCCTCGCCGCGCTGGTCTACGGGATCTCGATGGACTGGTCGGTGCGGCCGCGCGGGGACCTGCTGGCGCGCACGGCCGAGGACGTCGACACGGTGTTGAAGGGGATGCGCTGATGGCCACCTGGGCCGAGTTCACCGCGGAGCAGCCGGAGATGGCGGCGTTCGTGCAGTCGCGGTTCGCTGTCGATCGTCACGCGTTGATCGCGACGCTGCGCCGGGACGGGTCGCCGCGGATCAGCGGCGTGGAACCGGACTTCTCCCGCGGCGAGCTGTGGGCGGGGATGATGCCGGGCTCACTGAAGTCGCGTGACCTGCAACGGGATCCGCGCTTCGCGCTGCACTGCATGAGCACCACCGCGTCGATGACGGAGGGCGGCGACGCGAAGGTCAGCGGGACCGCGGAGTTCTTCGCCGACAAGGAGCTCTACCTGGCGGAGCTGTTCGAGCGGACCGGGTGGCGGCCGGAGCCGGCGGAGCTGGACCTGTTCCGGTTCGACGTGCACGAGGTCGTGCAGCTCACGGTCGAAGGGGACGAGATGGTCGTCCTGTCCTGGGGAGAAGGAAGAGGGGTTCGGCGTGTCACCAGGAAGTGAGCCTGATCTGAGCGGGAAGGTCGCCGTGGTCACCGGGGCCACCCGCGGGGCCGGGCGGGCCATCGCCGTCGAGCTGGGGGCGGCCGGGGCGACTGTGTTCGTGGGTGGGCGGACCACCCGGTCGTCCCGCTCCGAGGTCGGGCGGGCGGAGACGATCGAGGAGACCGCCGCGCTCGTGGACGCGGCCGGTGGGCGCGGGATCGCCGTGCGGTGCGACTTCACCGTTCCGTCCGATGTGGACGCTCTGGCCGCTCGGGTCGGGGACCGGCTCGACATCTTCGTGGACAACGCGTGGGGCGGGGAGAACCTCGTCGAGTGGGGGAAGTTCTGGGAGCACGACCTTGAGCGGCAGCTGCGGATGTTCCGCAACGGGGTGGAGACGCATCTCGTTGCGTTGCACCGGTTGATGCCATTGGTCCTGCGGTCGGACTCCGGGCTCGTCGTCGAGGTGACCGACGGGGAGGACGGCGAGGCCTACTTCGTCAACCTCGCCTACGACGCGGTGAAGAACACGGTGCGGCGGTTTGGCGAGGTGCTGGCGAAGGATCTCGCGGACTTTCCTCACGTGACCGCTGTGGCTGCCACTCCCGGGTTTCTGCGGTCCGAGCAGATGCTGGAGACGTTCGGGGTCACCGAGGAGAACTGGCGGGATGCTGTGGAGAAGGTTCCGGATTATGCGTTGTCTGAGACTCCGCATTATCTGGGGCGGGGGATTGCTTGTCTCGCGGCTGATGAGGATCGGCGGCGGTTTGCTGGGCAGTGTTTGTCGTCTTGGCGGTTGAAGCGGGAGTACGGATTCACTGATCTTGACGGGTCCCAGCCTGACTGGGGGCTTTGGTGGGAGGACGTGGTTCAGCCTCGGATGGCTGGGGTTGTTGTTGAGGCTGATCCGTTGCGGTATCGCTGAGCGTCTGTTTCAGGCGCGGGGCTCCGCCCCGGACCCCGCCAGCTGATCAAAGACCGGGCCGGCGCCGTGCGTGGGTTGATGGCACGCCTGTTTCGTTGGGCGGCTTGCTGTTGCGTGCGTGGTGCGGTTCGGGTGGGGTGGTCCCGTCCCGAACCGGGGCAGAGCGAGCCACACCAGGTCAGGGGTGTCAAACCGCCGAAAAGCGTGGCGGTTTGACACCCCTGACCTGGTGCAGCGAGTGCTTTGCACGGCTCGTGACGGGACCACCCCACCGGAACCTTCTGTTTCAAGCCAAGAGCAAAAGCCAAAGCAAAAGCCAAGACTGCTCGGCTTCGCCTTCGCGGGGCTCGCCTTCGGCTTCGCGTTAGGCGTCGCCTGGGCGGACCAAGCCCGTTTCGTATGCCAGGACCACTGCTTGCACTCGGTCCCTCAGTTCCAGCTTTGCCAGGATTCTGCCCACGTGGGTCTTCACCGTGGCCTCGGACAGGAAGAGCTTTCTTGCGATCTCCGTGTTGGAGAGGCCCTTCGCGATCAGCACCAGGACTTCCCGCTCGCGTTCTGTCAGGACGTCGAGGACTGTGGCGTCGCGCAGTTCGCCGCCGCCGTCTCCCAGGAAGCGGCCCAGCAGGCGCTTGGTCACCGACGGGCTGACCACCGCGTCGCCCGAGGCCACCGCTCGCAGGGCCGAGACCAGGTCCGACGGGGGTGTGTCCTTCAGGAGGAAGCCGCTCGCGCCGTTGCGGAGGGCCGAGAGGGCGTACTCGTCCATGTCGAAGGTGGTCATCACCAGGACCTTCGCCGTGTTGGCTTCGGCGATGCGCTTTGTCGCTTCCACGCCGTCCAGGACCGGCATGCGGACGTCCATGAGGACCACGTCGGGGCGCAGTTTGTCGGCCATCTGGACCGCGTCCAGGCCGTCGGCCGCTTCGCCGATCACGTCGATGTCCTCTTGCGCGCCCAGCACCATGCGGAAGCCCATGCGCATGAGTTCCTGGTCGTCTACCAGCAGCACCCGAATCACTCGATCACCCTATGCGGCCAGTGGGAATGTCGCGCGGACCCGCCAGCCGCCGCCCGGGTTGGGGCCCGCCTCGAACTCTCCGCCCAGCACCGCTGCCCTTTCCCTCATGCCGATGAGGCCGTTGCCGCCGGACACCTTGACCACGTCGTGGGGGGTGCCGAAGCCGTTGTCGACGACTTCCAGGCGGAGCTCTTCTTCGGACCTGGCCAGGCGGACCAGGGCCGTGGTGCCCGAGCCCGCGTGTTTGATCGTGTTGGTCAGGGCTTCCTGGACTATGCGGTAGATGCTCAGGCCCACGCCTGCCGGGAGGTCGTCGACGTCACCGGTGATCTCCAAGCGGACCGGGACGCCGGCCGCCCTCGTGTTCTCGGCCAGCTCGACGACGCCCCGTGCGTCTGGTTGGGGGGCCCACTGGGTTTCGGCGTCCTCGCTGCGCAGGACTCCCAGCAGGCGGCGCATCTCCGTCAGGGCCAGGCGGCCCGTGTCGGCGATGGTGCGGACCGCGTTCTCGGCCACCTCCGGCTGTGACCGGATCGTGTAGGCGGCGCCGTCGGCGTGGACGATCATCACGCTCACCGCGTGGGCCACGACGTCGTGCAGTTCGCGGGCTATGCGGGAGCGTTCCTCGCCCACGGCGATCTTCGCCTGCTGGTCGCGTTCGGTCTCCAGCAGGACCAGGCGTTGTTCCATCTCGCGCTGGTAGGCGCGGCGGGCGCCCACGAACTCGCCCATGGCCCAGCTGAAGCCGAAGATCACGAAGATCAGGAACACCAGGAAGACGGCCTGGACGTCGCCCACCTGGAAGATCGCCCATAGGAGCGTGCCCGCCACCAGCCAGCACGAGTAGATCAGCGCCGACTTGCGGCCGATGTTCGCGACCAGCGTGTACAGGGCGATGGCCAGGGCGAAGTCCGACATGCGGATCGGGATGCCCGCGTCACCGCCGTGCGTGAAGAGCTGGAGGAACCCGCCCGCGAGGATCAGGTAGCTCGCGCCCAGCGGGTGGTGGCGGCGGAACGGCAGCGGGCCGAGCATCAGCAGCGTCACCGCCAGGAACGCGGAGAACGACACGCCGCGGTCCGCGGACGAGGCGGCCACACCGAGGTCGAAGAGCAACAACAGCCCGGTGATCAGGGAGTCCCCGAACGCCGGGTGAGCCTTCATCCACAGGCTGAACCTCCGCACCGGACAAGATTAGGTGCGGATCCAACTTCCGCGCGTCGCGCCACGGGCTGACCTCGCGTACGACTTCAGTGTGAGTTATTGTGTCGAGGGGTTGATACAAAACTCTGGGGGCGGGATGTTGGTCGACATCGTGATCGCCGCGGCCTACGGCCTCGTGCTGCTGGTGCTCCTGTGGCCCACGCGGAGCACCGCCGAGCGGCTGCTGAAGCGCTGGGACGTGCCGGACCCGACGCCCGACCAGTTCGAGGACGCCATCCGCTACCTCCGGCGGCGGCGCCTGCTCTACCCCCTGCTGTTCGCCGGGCTCGCGTTCGTGCCGACGTTGCGCGGCAACGGCGTCGGTCAGATCGCCGTGATCGTGCTCGGCGGCACTCTGCTGGCGGAGCTGCTCGCGCTGCGGCCACGCCGGGACGCGCTGCGGGTGGCCACGCTCGCGCGGCGCAGGTTGCTCGACTTCGCGTCGCGGTGGGTGCTGGGGGCGTACGTGGTGATCGTGCTCGCCGTCGCGGCCTACCTGGGCGCCCACCAGCAGTGGAACCGGGTCCTGCTGCTCGGGCTGTCCGCCGCGGCCGTCGGCGTGATCATCTGGGCCGCCGTCGTCCGGCCCGCGAGCGGGGACCAGGTCGTCGACCTCGCGTTGCGCACCCGCAGCGCGCACGTGTCCGCGGGGCTGGGAGCGGGGCTGGCCGGTGCGCTGATGGATCACCCGATCGGCTTCCTCGGGCTGCTCGCGTGGATCGCGATGGCCGGCACGACACCGCGACACCTCAAGATCAGGGGATGACCGCTCCGAGGATCGTCGTCGACGTCGAGAACGGCGTCGCGCCCTGGCGCCAGGTCCGCGACCAGCTCGTCCGGTTGATCAGCGGTGGTGTGCTGCCGGTCGGGGCGCGGCTGCCGACCATCCGTCAGCTCGCCGCCGACCTGGGGCTCGCCGCCGGCACGGTCGCGCGGGCCTACCGGGAGCTGGAGACCGAGGGCGTGCTCACGACAGGACGAAGGCAGGGCACCGTGGTGGCTGCCCTGCCTTCGCATGCACCGGACCCGCTCTCCGCCGCCGCGGCGGAGTTCGTCGCCATCGCTCGGTCGCTCGGCGCCAGTGAGGGGGAGGCACTGAACGCCGTGCGAGCCCGTTACCTGGGTGAGTAAGGCGACTCGATCTTGGGCGCGGGTCGCGGTTCGCTGATGCGCGCCGCCTGGCGCTCCTCCTGCCGTTCCTCGTAGATGCGGTGCTCCTCGGCCATCTGGTCCGCGAGCTGCTGCTGCACCTGACGATCGCGGATCTTCGCGAGGATCGCCATCGTCGCGCCGTGAGCCAGTGCCAGCAGCAGGAGCACGATGCCCAGCTTCACGACCACGTCTTTCACCACGTCACCGGTCTCGACTTTGGCGGTCGACACCAGCGCGAGCAGGCCGAGCACGACGAGGTGGAACAGGACTGCCGTCAGCCTCATCATGCCGACGGCCTGTTCCTCGTCGTACGCAGCGCGTCTGAGGTATCCCTTGCCGCTGTGGTAGATCAGCTGGCCGTCAACGACGACCAGGACGATCCCCAGCACTAGGAACGTCACGTAGCTGTCACCCATGCACGGTGGCTACCCGCGCACATCCGGGCACAAACCGTGGCACGATTTGCGCTCGTGACGGCGTTGCAGGGACAACAACTGGCCGGTCCGCTGTGCGCGGCGGTGGCCAACCTCTGCGTTGCGCTGCAGCCCCAGGTGTCCCCGCGGACCGCCGCCGGGTTCCAGGAGGTGCTGCGCCGTCTGCACGCGCCGTTGCAGGTCGCGGTGGCCGGGCGGATCAAGTCCGGGAAGTCGACGCTCGTCAACGCGTTGATCGGCCGCCGGGTCGCGCCCACGGACGTCGGCGAGTGCACACGGCTCGTCACGCGCTATCAGTACGGAACCGTCGACCGCATCGAAGTGGTGCTCCAGGACGGACGACGGCAGGTGCTGCCGTTCGACGCCCACGGCATGATTCCCGCGTCTTTGGGCGTGGAAGGCATCTCGCACATCGAGGCGTATCTGACGAACGCGGTGCTGCGCGACTTCACCGTCATCGACACCCCTGGGCTCGGTTCGCTGGACGCGGCTTCGGTCGCCCGCACCGAGGAACTGCTGGACCCCGTGTCGCGCAACGCCGTCGCCGGCGCCGAGGCCGTGCTCTACGTCGTGACGCAGGGCGTGCGTGCGGACGACCACTCGACCCTCGCGGCCTTCACCGCCGCGACCGCCTCCCGGGAGGCCGGGCCTGTCAACGCCATCGCCGCGTTGAACAAGGTCGACGCCGTGGCGCCGGAGACCGTCGAGGGGTCGGACGGCGACGTCTGGCGGGCCGCGGAGATCCTCGCCGGCAAGCAGGCCCAGCTGCTCAAACCGCGGGTCGCCGACGTGCTGCCGGTGATCAGCCTGCTCGCCGAGTCCGCGGAGACCGGCGAGTTCACCTCGGCGGACGCGGAGGCGTTGCGGCAGCTCGCGGCCCTGGACGCCGACACCCGCACGATGATGCTGATGTCCGGCGACCTCTTCACGTCGTGGGAGTGCGACGTCGCGGCGGGCACGCGCTCGCGGTTGCTGGAGAAGCTCGACCTCTACGGCATCGGCCGCGCGCTGCAGGCGTTGGACGCCGAACCCGGACTGACCGCCGGCGCGTTGCGGCGCGTGCTGTTCGACGCTTCCGGGTTCGCCGCCGTGAGGGGACGGCTGGACGCCGTGTTCCGCGCACGGGCCGATGGCATCAAGGCGGCGGCCGCGCTGGCGTCGGTCACGTCGCTGGCCTCGGGCGATCCCGGCGAACGGCAGCGCGTGCACGACGCGATCGAGGTGCTGCTGGCCCGTCCCGAGGCGCACCAGCTGCGGTTGCTGGAGGCGTTGACGCTGGTCGCGTCGGGTGCGGTCACCCTGGCCGCCGACCTGACGGAGGAGGTCCTGCGCGTCGGCAGCACGCCGGACGTCGCCGGGCAGCTCGGACTGCGGGGCCGGCCGGTCCCCGAACTCGTCGCCCACGCGCTCGAACGCGCCGGGTGGTGGCGGTCGTTCGCCTCCTTCGGGGCGACGCCCGCGCAGGCCAGGGTGGCGCACGTCGTCCACCGGGCGTACTTCCTCATCTGGCAACGACTACGTGCTGGGGGGCACCGATGAGCGTGAACGGAACCGAACCGGGCGACCTGGCGTCGGACCACGGTGTGGAGACCATTGCCGACGAGCTGCTCGACCAGGCTTTGGCTGAACGCCGCGCCCTGGTCCAGCTGTGCCTGTACGCGCTGGACCGCGCCAGTGCCGGTGTCGTCGCGCGCATCGAGGAAGTCCTCTCGACCGTGGGGGTCGTGGCGGTGCGGGCCGACGGCCAGCGCTTCGACCCGTCGCAGCACGAGGCGGGCGGCGCCGTGCCGACGGACGACCTGTCCCTGATGGGCCTGGTCGCCGAGACCGAGGTCCCCGGCTTCTGCGACCGCGGCCGCGTGCTGCGCGCACCGATCGTGACGGTCTACACGCCACGATGAGCACCCTTTCCCAGACTGTCCGGCAGACGCGCGAACGCCTCACCGCCGTCGTGCGCGAGCTCGACCCGTCGATGGCCGACTGGGTCACCCGCCGCGCGGCGCCCGAGGTGTCGTCGGTCGTGATCGTCGGAGAGACGAACCGCGGCAAGTCGTCGCTGGTCAACGCCCTGCTCGCCACCCCGGGCCTGTCGCCGGTCGACGCCGACGTGGCCACCTCGACGTACCTGGTCTTCCAGCACGGCCCGTCGTGGGCGGCCCGCGCCTGCTACCCCGGCGTGCTCGCGCCCGTCACCTTCCCGCTGCCGGCGCTGATCAACTGGGTCTCCGCCGCCCACGACCTGCCCGAGGGCGAGCTGCCCCCGCGCTACGTCGAGGTCGACGCGCCGATCCCGTTGCTGGAACGCATGTCCGTCGTGGACACCCCCGGCGTCGGCGGCCTGGAGTCGGTGCACGGCGAGCTGGCGCTGGAGGCCGTCACCTCGGCCACCGCCCTGGTCTTCGTCGTCGACGCCTCGTCGCCGTTCACGCGCGGCGAGCTCGACTTCCTCAAGCGCGTCGGCGACCGCGTCGAGACCGTCGTCTTCGCCCTGACCAAGACCGACCAGTACCGCGGCTGGCGCCAGGTCCTCGACGCCGACCGCGCTCTGCTCGCCCAGCACGCCCCGCGCTTCGCCGACGCGACCTTCCACCCGGTGTCGTCGCGCATGTTCGACATGGCCGCCCAGGCCCCGAACCCGGACGCGGCGTCCATGCTCCGCGAACGGTCGGGCATCTCCGCTCTGCAGACCGCGTTGCAGGAGCTCGTCGCCGGACGCGCCGGAATGCTGGCCGAGGCCAACGCACTGCGCGCCTTGTCGACCGTTCTCGCGGAGCTCGAAATCCGTCTTGAACACGAGAAGCGCGCTCTGTCCGTAGGTGAGGACGAAGCCGCCGTCCTGCGCGCCCGCCGCGAAGAGCTGCAGACCGAACGCCGCTCGTCCACCCGCGGCTGGCAGGTCCGACTACGCGGCGAGATCCAACGCGCCCGCGTCGAGAACTCGCACGAGATCTCCCGCCAGATGCGCGACCTCCAGACCTGGTACCGCCAGGCCATCGACGCCGCCGACCGCGCGGCCCTCGGCGCGTTGCCGCACCAGGTCGACACCGCGTTGCAGGTCGTCTCCGGCCGCATCTCCACCGCGCTCTCGGTGCGCCTGTCCCAGGTCACCGACGCCGTGCTGGCCACCCTCTTCTCCGCGGAGGAGCTGACCCTGATCCGCGGCCAGTTCGCCCGCGGCGAGCAACCCCCGGTCGTGGTGCGCCCCAAGGACAAGCGGCCGCCGACCGCCGAGGACAAGCTGCTGGTGTTCATGGGCGTCTCCGGCGGCCTGGGCGCGGGCAAGCTGGCCGTGATGCCGCTGGCGGGCCTCGGCATCGCCGTGCTGAACCCGGTCGTCCTGCCGGTGACCATCGCCCTGGGCCTCGGCGCGGGCTGGTGGATGGCCCGCACCCGCACCCACACGGCCGAGAAGCAGCACGTCAAGCAGTGGCTCTCCGACGCCATCGCCGACGCCCGCTCCACAGTGGACCAGCTGGCCGCCGAGCAGCTGATCGAGGCCGAACAGGCCCTGTCGCTGGCCCTGGACGAAGCCCTGGCCAAGCGGATCGAGGCGATCGAGGCCGAACTGCGCGAGGTCGACCGCGCGTTGCGGATGGAGGCCGGCGAACGCGGCCGCGAGCTGCAGGCCGTGACCCGGCAGCTGGCCGAGGTGGAGCAGGGCCGGTCGAAGGCCGAGGAACTGCTCGGCCGGATCCGCTCGGTGCGCGACCGCGCTTGAACCGACACGGGTGCAAACGGTTGGCCGGGGAACCAAACCGGCATAACGTGGGTCATACCGGTACATGAGCAAGCAGGAGGTGTGTCCCGGTGTACATCGACGAGAACGGTGCGGCCGACGCCGAGCTGAAGGTGACCGTCGAGGACGTCGAGTACACCGCCGACGTCACCTTCGACCTCGACCAGGACGGCGTGAACGACTCCGCCGTGGTCGAGACCGATGACGGCGGTCATCTCGCGTTCACCGACACGAACGGCGACGGCGACGCCGATCTGATGAGCACGTTCGACAAGGACGGCAATCTCCTGAGCCAGGCGCGGTTCGAGGAGAATTCGGGCGAGTGGGTTGCCGTGAACCCGAACGACACCCATCAGGAAAAAACGAATTCCTCGAACTCGCAGGCCATTGTCGTGGCCACCGAGGAAGGTGAGCGAAAGGTCGGTCCCGCCACCGAGGACACCGACGGCGACGGCAAGGCCGACACCGCCGTGGTCCGCGACGACGACGGCGACACGTGGCTGTTCACCGACAAGGACGGCGACGGCAAGGCCGACGTGGCCACCGAGATCACGCGGTCCGGCGAGGTCACGATGACCGAACACCGCGGTGACGAGTGGGTCGAGGTCGAGCACGGGCACATCGAGTCCGACGGCCGGTACGTGACCGACTCGAAGAGCGGCATTCTGGACGACTCGGACGACTGGTTCGAGGAAGAACGGTTCGACGGCGTCGTCCGAATCGATTCCACAACGGGGCAGTGGATCAGCCCGAACTGACGTCAGAACTGAAGCGCAGGTCACAGGCCCCGGTGTGGTGAGAACCGCACCGGGGCCTCTTGTGTTTTTCCCGGCTTGAGCAGCTCTTAACGCCGTCCGAGTGCTGAATCGATTCCAGAATCGGTTTTGTGAGGGAAGCGACAGGCTGGGGGTGCTTTACCTGCCATTCACCGGGCTAACCTCGGTCCATCCCCTTCCACGTACGCCCGGCCCCACCGGGCGTGTGGAGCTATTCCCGAGGACGACGAAGTCCTGCACCGGACCACCACGTCCTCGGGTTGCCGAGGCGTTCAGTCAGGAGACGAGACGAGATGACGGCAGTGACCATTCCCGGTCTCGAACACGCACCCACCAACCACGCGCGTCTGCTCGCATGGGTTCAGGAAGTCGCTGAGCTGACCTGCCCCGACGAGGTTGTTTGGGCTGACGGGTCTCAGGGCGAATGGGACCGTCTCACGAAGAAGCTCGTCGACGCCGGCACGTTCGTGCCGCTCAAGAAGAAGCCCAACTCGTTCTGGGCGGCCTCGGACCCGAACGACGTCGCGCGCGTCGAGGAGCGGACCTACATCTGCTCCGTGCGCGAGGAGGACTCGGGCGCGACGAACAACTGGATGGACCCTTCCGAGATGAAGGCCATCATGACCGAGCTCTACCGGGGCTGCATGCGCGGTCGCACGATGTACGTCATCCCGTTCTGCATGGGCCCGCTCGACGCGGAGAAGCCGATGCTCGGTGTGGAGATCACCGACTCGGAATACGTCGTCGTCTCCATGCACATCATGACGCGAATGGGTTCCAAGGCCCTCGCGGTCTTCGGTGACGACGCGGACTTCGTGCCGGCGCTGCACTCGCTCGGCGCGCCGCTCGAGCCGGGCCAGGACGACGTTCAGTGGCCGTGCAACACGACCAAATACATCTCGCACTTCCCGGAGACCCGCGAGATCTGGAGCTTCGGTTCCGGCTACGGCGGCAACGCCCTGCTCGGCAAGAAGTGCTACTCGCTGCGCATCGCGTCCGTGATGGCGCGCGACGAGGGCTGGCTCGCCGAGCACATGCTGATCCTCAAGCTCACCTCGCCGGAGGACAAGGCGTACTACGTCGCCGCCGCGTTCCCGTCGGCCTGCGGCAAGACGAACCTCGCCATGCTGGAGCCGACCATCCCCGGCTGGAAGGTCGAAACGCTCGGCGACGACATCGCCTGGATGCGCTTCGGTGAGGACGGCCGCCTGTACGCGGTGAACCCGGAAAACGGCTTCTTCGGCGTCGCGCCCGGCACCGACTACCACACCAACCCGAACGCGATGCGCACCATCGCGAAGGGCAACTCGCTGTTCACGAACGTCGCGCTGACCGACGACGGCGACGTCTGGTGGGAGGGCATGGGCGAGCCCCCGGCCCACCTCACCTCGTGGAAGCACCAGGACTGGACGCCGGACAGCGAGGAGCTCAGCTCGCACCCGAACTCCCGCTACTGCACGCCGATCGACCAGTGCGACATCAAGGCGCCCGAGTGGGACGACCCGAAGGGCGTGCCGATCAGCGCGATCTTCTTCGGCGGCCGCCGCGCCACGACGATCCCGCTGGTCACCGAGTCGCGCGACTGGCAGCACGGCACCTACATGGGCGCCACGCTGTCGTCGGAGACCACGGCCGCCGCGGTCGGCAAGACCGGCGTCGTGCGCCGCGACCCGATGGCGATGCTGCCGTTCATCGGCTACAACGCCGGCGACTACTTCCAGCACTGGGTCGACCTCGGCAAGCGCGCCGACGCCGACAAGCTGCCGAAGATCTTCTACGTCAACTGGTTCCGCCGCGGCGAGGACAAGCGCTTCCTGTGGCCCGGGTTCGGCGAGAACTCGCGCGTGCTGAAGTGGGCCATCGAGCGCATCGAGGGCAAGGCCGCCGCGGTCGAGACCCCCATCGGCTACGTGCCGACCGCGGACGACCTCGACCTGGAGGGCCTGGACGCGTCGCGCGAGGACATCGAGGCCTCGCTGGAGTTCGACGCCGACGAGTGGCGCGCCGAGATCCCGCTGGTCGAGGAGTGGTTCGCGAAGATCGGCGAGAAGGTGCCGACCACGCTGCGCGACGAGCTGGCTGCGCTGAAGCAGCGCCTGGGGTAACAACTTCAGGTGTTCGGTGACCCACCGGTCAATGGCGACCGGTGGGTCACCTTTTTGAGGTACTACTAGTGGTGTGACGCAGGACGACGACTTCCTCGGCGGCCTCCACTACGACGGCACCCAGCGCGACGTCGAGGTCGGACCGGCCAAGGGCATCGTGCGCTACTACCCGGTGCCGCCCGCCCCGCCGGCCCGCACGCCGTGGTGGCGGTACACCGTCGTGTTTCTCGTCGGGCTGGCACTGGGGACCGCCCTCGGCGTGGTCCTGTGCAGCAATTTTCTCTGAGTCCGCGCAGCTCATCGTCCACATGGGACGAAGTTGTCCACAGGTGTGGACTGCTCTGTGCACATGTTGTGGATAGCTGTGGACAAGCCTGGGGATGCTCCACGTCCACGGAAATGGTCTTGCTCGAGGAATGAACCCAGCCCCTCCTGGGAACGTCTTAGATACGTGATGGCGATCACAAAGATCGTCACCGAAGGCGGAAAGGGAGGTGTGCCGTGGGGATCGCAGGAATCGCGATGCTGGTGCTGTCCCTGGCCGCCGTGCTGATGGTCGTGGTCGCCGGACTAGTTCGGCAGCGGGTTGTCCCGGATGCCGAAGAGGGTGCCGTTGAAGGCCTTGGTGGCCTCCGCGTAGCAGACGGCGTTGGTCCAACCCTCTGACCACGCCTGGGAACCGGGGTTGCGCCACGCCGGGAAGACGTCGGTGCGCTTGCTGGAACCCAGGTAGTCGTGCACGGCCTTCGTGCACTTGTCGTTCGCGATCGAGTTCATCTGCTCCTTGGACGGAGCGGGGTCGCTCGACTTGCCGAGCGACACGACACCACCGGGCACGGCCTCGGCCAGGTGCTGCGTGGTGCACGCGACGACCTTGACCTCCTGGTCCTTCGACGGCGAGCCCTGCGTGCAGGTCTGGAACGTCGGGAACCCGTTGCCCTTGAGGATGTCCTTCACGGAACCCTTGCGCGCCAACGGCTTCTCGTCGGGGCTGATCTCCACGACGGTGCACAGCCGCCAGCGCTGGCCGTCCTTCCAGCCCTGCTCGTTCGGCCAGAACGCCCAGACGCGCAGGCGCGTGGAGTCGGCGTCCGCGCTGCCCAGGTACTCGCTGAGCGCCTGGCGGCACGGCGGGAGCGCGGCCTTGCGCAGCGCCTGCGTGTCCGGGTAGGTGCTCGACAGGCCGCTGAGCTCGCCGACGCTCATCACCTCGGCCTCGTGCGAGTCGGCGCACTGGATCACCTTCAGCGCGTCGGCGTTCATGCACTGCCCGGCCTTCGGCAGCGCGGGTGCGGCGGCGGAGGACGTGGACGGCATCGGTCCGGGGACCGCCTGCCCTCCCACCTGGATCGCGCACGCGGACAGCGTCAACGTGCTCAGGACAATTGCCACCGCCAGCCGCACACGAGTCACACCACAGAGACTAGGGCCTTGACCTGATCCGCGATGTCCCGACGCTCTTTTTCGAAGGCCCCGTCGGTCAGCGCGGCCGGGTCGGCCGGCTGGCCGAGCACCGGCGTGTGCAGGTGTCCGCCGAGGACGTTCGTTGCGCCGTAGGCGATCCGCAGGCGGTTGGCCCGGTACATGCTCTCGTTGGACAGGTAGTCACCGCCGCCACCGCTGGCCGCGACCGCGCCGGGAGTCGGCTGGTCCGTGCGGCACGACTGCTGCGCGCCGACCCTGATCCACTCGCAGAACGCCAGGTTGTAGTTCACGGCGAACGGCCCGGTGCCCGCGTCGACCATCTTCTGGTGCGGCAGCGAGGTCTCGATGAACTCGGCGCCCGGCTGCTGGGGCCAGCCCGCCGCGTCCGGCACGCTGCCGTACGAGCTGATGTCGTTGTTGTCGCCGAAGCCACCGCGCCAGCGCGCCGCCCACCGCTCGACGTCGAACCGGCCGGGACGTCCCTGACTGATCGTCACGAACGCGTCGGGCTTCTGCTGCAACGCCGTTCCGTAGAACTGCTCGACGATCCCCTCGTCGAACCCGCCCCACAGCACCGGCAGCACCGCGGCCTGGAGCACGACCTTGCCGGTCGGCGTGTCGATCTCGCGGCCGTCGAGCTGCAACGCCGCCGCGCCCGCGGGGTTGGCGCGCCGCACGTTCGCGCCGGCGAGCTGGAACGGGTCGAAGCCCGTCACCGCGATCTTGCGCGTGCCCGGCTTGGCGGGGAACGTCGCGTCGCTCAGACCCCGTGCCGCCCAGTCGAACCGCTGGACGAGCTTCGCCCGGTCGGCCGGCGAGAACGCGAAACGCGGCTTCCACTGGTGCAGCGCGCTGCTCAGCTGAAGTCGCGCCCAGTACAGCGGACGGTCGTCGTAGGCGTCGTGTGCCAACGTTGTCGTGCTCTGCGCGCGGGCCACGGCGGCCTTCCACAGCGCGTTGCCCTCGCGTTCCACGAACTGCTGCGCCTGCTTGGGCGCGACCTGGCGGCAGAGCTTGGCGGTGAAGTCGGCGACGCGGCCGTCGAACCCGGCGAGCTTCACGAGTGCGGGACCGACGGCGGGGCCGCCGGTGACGAGCGTGTCGTCGAGGCGTTGCTCCTCGACCGTCAACGGCGCGGTGGTGTCGTAGCAGTTCGAGTCCTGCGCCTGCGCGACAGCGGGACTCAGGGTGAGTGCGACGGCCGTCAGGCCGACCAGTCCGGCAAAGGTTTTCACGTCGTCCATCTCAAACGAAGAGGGCCACCCGCCGTAACCGGCGGGTGGCCCATTGTGTTGACCGTTCGCGTCTCAGTGGGCAGCGGCCACGGGCTTCACCCGCGGGTTGTCCTCGTCGACGTGGTAGTCGGACGGATCGGTGTGGTCGATGCCGTTGGGCGTCTTGGTCCGCTTGGCGATCAGCGTGACGACCACGGCGACCAGCAGGTTGACGAACAGCGCGACGATGCCGACGTAGATCTGCGTCGTCGAGGCGCCGAACGGGTGCCAGCCGAAGAGCGAGATGTTGCCCAGCGGCAGCGCGGAACCGGCGAAGTGCGCCTTGCCGATGGCCGGGTTGCCGATCGTGTAGAGCAGCCACATGCCGTAGCCCATGCCCGCGACCCAGCCGGCGACCAGGCCGTACACGTGGAACCAGCGCGTGTAGAGCGCGATCGCGACCGCCGGCAGCGTCTGCAGGATCATGACGCCACCGATGAGCTGCAGGTCGATCGAGAACTGCGGGTCGACGAACACGATGAACGCCACCGCGCCGAACTTCACGACGAGGCTGGCGAGCTTGGCCTGCTTGGCCTCCTCCGCCGGGGTGGCGTTCTTCTTCACGTACTCCTTGTAGATGTTGCGCGTCCACAGGTTCGCCGCCGCGATCGACATGATCGCCGCCGGCACCAGCGCGCCGATGCCGATGGCCGCGAACGCGATGCCCGCGAACCACGACGGGAAGTTCGCGCCGAAGAGCTCGGGGACGATCGTGTTGGTGTCGGGACGGCCGGTCGCCTGGTTGACGATCGGCTTGGTGCCCGCGCTGATCGCGACCAGGCCCAGCAGCGCCAGCAGGCCCAGCAGCAGCGAGTACGCCGGCAGCGCGACCATGTTGCGCTTGATGACGTTGCGGCCGCGGCTGGCCAGGATGCCGGTCAGCGAGTGCGGGTAGAGGAACAGCGCGAGCGCCGACCCGAGCGCCAGCGTGGCGTACTGGAGCTGGTTGGAGCCGGTCAGCAGGATGCCGTCCGCCTTGTTCGGCGTGGCGTCGAACTTCGCCTGCGCGTCGTTGAAGATCTCGCCCCAGCCGCCGAACTTCGCGGGCAGGTAGACGATCGCCACCAGGATCACCACGTAGATCAGGATGTCCTTGACGAACGCGATCAGCGCCGGCGCCCGCAGACCCGACTGGTAGGTGTAGAGCGCGAGGATCAGGAACGCGATGAACAGCGGCAGGTGGCCGAGGATGCCGGAGCCGTTGAGGCCCATCGACCGCAGCACCGCCTCGAGACCGACGAGCTGCAACGCGATGTACGGCATGGTCGCGACGATGCCGGTGATCGCGATGATCAGCGCCAGCCAGTGCGAGCCGTAGCGGCCCTTCACGAAGTCGGCGGGCGTGACGTAGCCGTGCACGCGGCTGACCGACCACATGCGCACCAGCGGCAGGAAGACGATCGGGTAGAGGATCACCGTGTACGGCAGGGCGTAGAAGCCGAGCGCGCCCGCGCCGAACATCAGCGCCGGCACCGCGACGAACGTGTACGCGGTGTAGAGGTCGCCACCGACCAGGAACCACGTGATCCAGCTGCCGAACTTCCGGCCGCCCAGGCCCCACTCGTCGAGGTGGTCGAGGGTCTCGCCCTTCTGCCACCGCGCGGCCACGAAGCCCATGACCGTGACGAGCAGGAAGAGGACGCTGAAAACGATCAGCTCAGTCCACTGCATCAGTTCGCTCCCTCGTCCAGGTCGTCCACACCGAGCTTGTCGGGCTTGCCGGTGACCACGGGCTCGTCCTTGGTCTTGACGTAGACGAGGCCGACGCACAGGACGCCGAGCGGCACGAACAGGAACTGGTACCAGTAGAAGAACGGGAGCCCGAAGACCCGGGGCTCGTCGATGTTGAACCACGGCGTGATGAGCATGAGCAGCGGGAGTATCAGCAGCAGGTTCCAGTTGCTCCAGCGCAAGCCGGTCTTGTGATCCGACGGCATGGTGGCCCTCCGTGTACGCGGTGTTGCGCGGATGTTAGGCCTGATGAGGTGTGCCGTCAGCCTCGTGATCGGAATCGTTGCACTCGGCTTAACGTTCCCTTTGGACTATTCGGCCCGCAGCCGGCCCACGAGGTCCTGCTCAGCGGCGTCGAAGTACTCGTCGAGCTGCGTCACGGCCTGCTCGACGGCCCCGTCGTTCAGCAGGTCCACGATCCTGCGGTTCCACGGCAGGTACGTCTGGTGGAACGCCTCGACCTCCTGCGCGACGCGGAACGCGAGCATGAGCTCGGCGAAGAGCCGGTCGCACTCGTCGCTGAGCCGGGTGCTGCCCGCGAGGCCGACGATGCCGCGGTGGAACTGGATGTTGGCGCTGCCGGTCTTGCTGAAGTCGCCCTTCTCGGCCCGTGCCGCGGCTTGGCGCACCGGCGTCCTGACCGCTTCCCGCCGGGCCTCGCTCACGTCGTTCCACAGCCGGAGCGCGCCGCCCTCGATCACGCGGCGGGCGGCGTAGAGGTCGCGCACGTCGTCACCGGTGGGCCTGCGGACGAAGACGCCGCGGCTGTGCTCGTGGACCAGGATCCGGTCGCGCGTGAGCAGCCGGAACGCCTCGCGCAGCGTGTTGCGGCTGACGCCCAGCGCACCGCCGATGGCTTCCTCGCTGAGACGCAGACCGGGTTCGAGCTCGCCGTCGAGCACCCGCTCCCGCAGCATGTCGGCGACCTTCTGCGCGGTGCTCGCGCGCTCCAGGTCGGCCTTGCCCTGGGCCAGCGTCGACACCCACGTCTCACTCACCGATCCAGTCTATTTGCAGGATCGTTCCATTGCACTATCGTAGAATCGTTCAACAATCCAACAATCGACGGGTGTGGAGGGGTGGCCATGGACCTGAACGCGGATCTCGGCGAGGGCTTCGGCCACTGGACGTTGGGCGACGACAAGACGTTGCTGCACATCGTGACCAGCGCGAACGTCGCCTGCGGCTACCACGCCGGCGACGCCGACACGATGCGCGAGACCTGCGCCGCCGCAGCAGAAGCAGGCGTGGCCGTGGGCGCCCACGTCGGTTACCGCGACCTCCCGGGCTTTGGCCGCCGCTTCATCGACGTCGCACCGGACACCCTGACCAATGAGGTCCTGGCCCAACTGGGCGCCCTCGCGGTCTTCGCCCGCGCCGCCGGCACCCGCATCTCCTACGTCAAACCGCACGGCGCCCTCTACAACGCCCTGGTCCGCCACGAGGCCCAGGCCGACGCCGTGGTCGACGCGGTCCGCCTCTTCGACCCGACTCTGGCGGTACTGGGCCCACCGGGAGCCGTCTGGCTGAAACGAGCCTCGGTGGCGGGCCTGCGCGTCTGGCACGAGGCGTTCGCCGACCGCGCCTACACGGCAGCCGGCACCCTGGTCCCCCGCGCGGAACCGGGCGCCGTCCTGCGGGACCCGGCCGAGATAGCGGCCCGCTGCGTCCAACTGGCCACCGAGGGCTGGGTCCGCAGCGTCTCCGGCCGCCCGGTGCGCGTCCAGGCCGACTCGATCTGCGTGCACGGCGACACCCCCAACGCCGTGGAGATCGCCCGCACGGTCCGCACGGCCCTGGAGTCGGCCGGCGTGCCGGTGGCCAGGGTGGAGTCGCCGCTCCGACACACCCGCCAGGCGGTCTGACGGCAGACCACCTGGGAACTGACTGCAGACCACCTGGGAATTCGGCCTGGCAGAAGTGTCAGACCCGATCTGTACGTTGGGTCGCGGGGGACGCCAAACCCAAGGGGACCCCTGCGCGAGCACGCCCCCTCACCGGACCAGCGCCGCCGCCCCCACCAGCCCGGCCTCGCCCCCGAGCTCAGCCGCCCGAACCTCCAGCCCGGCCAGGTACGACAACCCGGCATGCGTCTTCAAAGTCCGCCGAACCGGCTCGAACAACAACTCCCCCGCCTGAGCCACCCCACCCCCGATGACCGCCAGCTCCAGGTCGCACACCGCGGCAGCACCGGCGATCGCCATCCCGACAGCCTGACCGGCCCGGTCGAAGGCCACGAGCGGAATCTCCTCGCCGGCGAGAGCAGCGGCGGCGAGCAAGGCCGCGTCGGCGTCGTCCGGCGCCTGCCACCCGGCCCGCCGCGCCCAGGCCACCATGCGCGGCCCGCCCGCGATGGTCTCCGCGCACCCGCGTCCGCCGCACGTGCAGGGCACACCGTCCGGCTCCACGACGACGTGACCGATGTGCCCCGCGTTGCCGGTGCGGCCGCCGAAGGGACGTCCGTCCAGGACCAGGCCGCCGCCGACGCCGGTCGACACGACCAGGCCGACCATGTGCGTGCTGCCGCGCCCGGCGCCGCGGCGGTGTTCGCCCAGCGCCATGCACACGCCGTCGCCCGCCAGCTCCACCCGCACGCCGGGGAACAGCGACTCCACCGACGAACGCAGCGGGAAGGCCTGCCACGACGGCACGTTGATCGGCGAGACGGTGCCGGCGACCGCGTCCAGCGGGCCAGCCGAGCCGATGCCGACGCCGGACACCTCGACGTCACCGACCACCGACGAGACCAGCGACACGACGGCGGCCCAGGGGTCGTCGGAAGGCGTCGCGACGCGGGACGAGCGCACCACCGCGCCATCGGGGTCCACCAGGGCGGCGGCGATCTTGGTGCCGCCGAAGTCCAGTGCCAGCACCAGATCAGTCACGAGACGGCATGGTATCCGCCGCTAGTGGTGTGGCTCGGAACGTTGCCGCGAGGTGTCCTGCTGAGCGTGGATTACCTCGCCGACGTTCCGAGTCGCGCCACTAGCGTTTCAACATCCGGGTCAGACCGGCGGCGACGGTCGTGGCGAGGATCCAGCCCGTCACGATCAGCCCCGACGCGATCCACTGCGACGCGCCGGGCGTCTGCCAGCGGTTCTTGTTGCCGAAGTCGACGATCGGCACCACCAGGTCGATCGTGTAGAGCCACGCGTTCCACGGCAGGTGGTCGTCGTCGTTGATCTCGATCAGCGGCCCCTTGAACTGGAACCACAGGCTGCCCACGATCCACGCCGCGATCAGCCACCCCAGGGCGCGCGCCGGGCGGTAGCCGTAGCCGACCATCGACCGTTGCAGGAAGCTCCACACCAGCACCAACGGGCCGAAGAACCGCATGCCCTCCGCGACCGCCTTGTACCGCAGGCGTTGCTTCTCGATCAGCACGGTCGAGGCGTGCTCCTCGTTGCCGGCCGCGGTCAGCATCTCGGCGAACTGGTCGTACGGCCGCGGGTGGTAGCTGCGGCGCATCGCCGCGCGCAGCCAGCGCAGGCGCTGGGCGACCTGGTCGTCGTCGCGCAGGTCGATCGGGTACGCCAGCGAGTCGTAGCGGAAGTCGTCGAGGTCGATGAAACCCGTGGCGTTCCAGAAGTTCTCGTTGTCGTCCAGCGACGTGCAGTGCGCGTGCCGCAACGTCACCAGGCCCTTCGGCGGCGACACGACGTTGAGCATCAGCTCCTGCACCTGCATGCCCATGGCGTTCAACGCGTGGCTGTCGAGCTTGTAGCCGAGCACCGCGCCGTTGAAGTTGGCCATGCGGCCGATCGTCGCGCGACGGCAGCGCACGCCGCCGTGCGCCACGAACTCCTTGTCTCCGCGTGCGCAGATGAGGTCGCGGCCGATCGTCGCGCCGCCGATGTCCAGCGACGGCTTCTCGCGCGGCTGGTGGCGGTACTTGCCGGGCTTGACCAGGCGGCTGCCGCGCAGGTCGAGGTTCGCGCCGACGGTGATGCCGCGCAGCTCCAGGCCGCCGGAGACGTCCGACTCGCGCACCACGAAGTTGCTGCCGATCTGCGAACGGTTGGCCAGCACGGCATCGGCCGCCGGGTTGTCCACAGTGGCCCGTTCGATGGTGATGCTGCCGCGCACGTGGGTGTCGACCATGCGCAGCTGGCCCTTGATCCGCACGTGCCGGCCGACGACGTCACCGCCGATCTCCGCGCCGTCGACGTGCAACGCGCGTCCTGAGCCGGTCGGGTCGGTGCCTACAGACGGCGGCGAGACGGCGTCCAGCACGGCGTCTGCCAGCGACAACGTGCCGCCGATGCGGGCGTTCACGGCACGGACGGTGCCCGCGCTGGAGAAACCGCGGTCGAGCTCCAGGTCGCCGGAGACGTCCGAGCGGTCGAGGACCAGCGTCGCGGACGGGTCGGCGTGCGGGTCGGTGGTGTCCTCGAACTCCGAGCCCCGCGAGAGCGTCGACCCGCGCAACGACAGCGCGGAGCTGATCTTGGCGTTGGAGAGGAACACGACGCCGTGCGAGGTGAACGCGCCGATGAAGTTGCCGCCGACCTGCATGCCGTTGCCGTTCAACGTGAAGCCGTCGGCGTTGTCCAGCACGGCGTTGGTGAGGTTGACGTTGCCGCCGATGCGCGCTCCCGCGAGCCGCATCTCGCCGGAGGTGCGCAGGCCGAACCCGAGCAGCGCGCCCGCGACCGTCAGCCGGTCGCCGTGGATGCACTGACCACCCGGCACGCTGAAACTGCTGTCCCGCAACAGGACCGAGCCCGCGATCTCGGCGTCGGTGAGGTCGGCGAGGCCCGTGACGCGGCAGCCGAGCAACGAGACGTCGTTGCTGCTGCTGAGGTTCCGCGCCTCCAGGCCCGGCAGGTCGCAGTCGTCGAACGAGATGCCGGAGAGGTTCGCCTGCCGCAGGTCCGGTGCCGCCTCGAACTGGCAGCGCTCGAACTCCAGCACGTACGGCACCTCGACGGCGCGCAGGTCGAGGACGTCGGTGACCACCCGGTCCACCACGCGGATGACGGGCGGGGTGCTCGGCCTGCGCCGAGGCAACCTCCACCCGCCACCACCGGAGCTCTCGTTCTCCCCCAGCAGCCCCCGCAGCACGTCCGCCGCGGAGACCCTCCCCCTCGCCACGCGGCTAGACCGGGTCGCTCGGGCCGTGGTGCGTCGGGTCGAGGACGCGCGCCAGGAACTCCTGGGTGCGCGGCTCCTGCGGGTTGCCGATCACCTCGGCCGCCGGGCCCTCCTCGACGATGTACCCGCCGTCCATGAAGATCACCTTGTCGGCGACCTCGCGGGCGAACTGCATCTCGTGGGTCACGACGAGCATCGTCATGCCCTCGTCGGCGAGCTGGCGCATGACGCCCAGCACGTCGCCGACCAGCTCCGGGTCGAGCGCGGAGGTCGGCTCGTCGAACAGCATCACGTCGGGGTCCATCGACAGCGCGCGGGCGATGGCCACGCGCTGCTGCTGACCGCCGGAGAGCTGCGCCGGCATCGAGTGCGCCTTCTCGCTGAGCCCGACGCGCTCCAGGTTGTGCAGCGCGACCTTGCGCGCCTCGTCCTCGGAGCGCTTGAGCACCTTGCGCTGCGCCACCGTGAGGTTCGCCAGCACGTTGAGGTGCGAGAACAGGTTGAAGCCCTGGAAGACCATGCCGATCTTCGTGCGGACCGCGTCGATGTCGACGTCGGGGTCGGTCAGCTCGGTGCCGTTGACGACGATCCTGCCGCCGGTCGGCTCCTCCAGCAGGTTCACGCAGCGCAGCAGCGTCGACTTGCCGGAACCGGACGGGCCGATGATGCAGACCACGTCGCCGCGGTTGACCGTGACGTCGATGTTCTTGAGGACTTCCAGCGGGCCGAACGACTTCTTCAGCCCGGTGATCTCGACGGAGACGTCGCTCATGCGGACACCTTCTTCCTGCCGCCGGTACCGCGACGCTCCAGGTACCGCGACAGGTAGCCGAGCGGCAGCGTGATGATCAGGTAGCACAGGCCCGCGATGAGGATCGGCGTCAGCGACGGGCTGCGGCTCAGCGTCTCACGGCCGAACTTGGTGAGCTCGTACTGCTCGCGGAACAGGCCCAGGATGTAGATGAGCGAGGAGTCCTTGGTCAGCAGGATCAGCTCGTTCGTCAGCGGCGGCAGGATGATCCGGAACGCCTGCGGGATCACGATCGTGACCATCGCGCGGCTCTGCGACATGCCGAGCGAGCGGGCGGCCTCGACCTGGCCCTTCGGCACGGCCTGGATGCCGGCGCGGATCGTCTCCGCCATGTACGCGGCACCGACGCCACCGAGCGCCAGCATGACCGTGGTCAGCGGCGGGAACTGCATCTGGAACGCGATCGGCACGCCGTAGTAGATGCCGATGAACACCAGCAGCGCGGGGACACCGCGGAAGAACTCGATGTAGACGGTCGCGATCCACCGGTAGGGCGCGACCGAGGAGAGCTTCATCAGTGCGAGCACGAGGCCCAGCACCAGTCCGAACCCGAATCCGAGCGCGGTGTAGATGATGGTGTTCTTCAGCGCCGTCGTGATGACGCCGGGGAACATCGACTTGGCGATGTCCACGTTGAAGAACGCTGCCTTGATCTGACCCCAGTCCGCCAGGAACGCGACCAGCAGGGCGATGACGATCAGAAGGCCGTACTGCGCGTAGCGGATGTACTCCGCGCGCTTGCGCCTGGACACAGCCATGGAGGCTCCTAGCGGATGTGGTTCGGACAAGCGGCGGGGCCGGCGCGAGTTGGACCGCACCGGCCCCGAAGCCCTGGGGTTACTTGCTTTCCGGCTTCTTGCCGAACCACTTCTCGTAGATCTTGTCGTACTCGCCGTTCTCCTTGGCCTTCTTCAGGACCTCGTTGACCTTCGTCTGGAGAGCGGTGTTGCCCTTCTTCATGCCGATGCCGTACTGCTCACCGGTGTCGAACTCCTTGGTCACCTCGGTGTCCGGGAACTCCTTGGCGTAGTCGTAGAGCACGCCGTTGTCGTTGATGGCGGCGTCGACCGCGCCGGTGCGCACGGCGGTCTCCATCAGCGGGAGGTCCTCGAACTGGACGACGGTGTAGCCGTTGGCGGCCGCGTTGTCGTTCGCGTACTTCTCACCCGTGGTGTCCTGCTGGACGCCGAGCTTCTTGCCCTTGAGGGCCGTCAGGTCGGCGTAGCCGGAGCCCTTCTTGACCAGCAGCGCCTGCGAGGCGTCGAAGTACGGGTCCGAGAAGTCGATCGCCTGCTTGCGCTCGTCGGTGATCGTCATGCCGGCGGCGGCCAGGTCGCACTGGTTCGCGCTGAACGACGTGCCCGAGGTGATCGTCTCGAACGGCGTGTCGAAGATCTGCTGCTGGACGCCGAGGTCCTTGGCGATCAGGTCGACGAGGTCGACGTCGAAGCCGACCGTCTTGTCGCCCTCGCTGTACTGGAAGGGCTTGTAGGACAGGTGCGTGCAGGTGACGAGCTTGCCGCTCTGCACCAGCGAGACACCGGAGTTGCCGGCGGGCTGGTTCGTGGGGGTCGCGCAGCCCGACGCTGCCATCACGGCCAGTCCCAGTGCGGGGACCACGGCCATCAACTGCCTGGTTCGACGAGCCACTGCGTCACTCCTCGTAACTGTCGCGGACGAGTGAACGGGATCCTGCCACTCGGGTGACGCGGTGGACAGCACGTGCGTGTTACAGGCCACTGCCTTGCAATGATTTTGCGTCAAATCGTGCAATCAGGCGCAAAATGTTGTGTGATTTGGCCTACGTCACACAACACCTGCACGTATTGCACACGAATGGTAACGAAACGCGAGCGTGTCCTTGATCAGGATTTGATCACGACAGTGCTGCTCAGCGCGTGCGTCCGGTCAGCAGACCGGCGACGAGTGCCGTCCATCCGGTCTGGTGGGTCGCCCCCAGACCCTCACCCGTGTCGCCGTCGAAGTACTCGCTGAACGTGACGTGGTTGCGCCAAAGAGGTGACTCGGACGCCTCGATCCTCTTGCCGTCGGACGGCCTGCGCCCGTCGTGGTCGGGCAGGAAGAGACCGACGAGCCGGTCGCTCAGCTCGTCCGCCACCTGACCGGCGGTGGCCCAGCGGCCGGAGTGCGTCGGCAGCTCCACCTGGAACATGCCGTCGTGGAACGCGCAGACCGTGCGCAGCGCCTCGACCAGCAGCGCGTTGGTCGGCAGCCAGATCGGGCCGCGCCAGTTGGAGTTGCCGCCGAACATCGGCGTGTGCGACTCGCCCGGCTCGTAGCCCATGCGGTGGTCCTGGCCCGCGACCTTGACCTCCAGGCCCTCGCGGTGCGCGGCGGAGAGGCTGCGGATCCCGTGCGGCGACAGGAACTCCTGCTCGTCGAGCATCCGGTGCAGCACGCGCTTGAGCTTGGTCTCGTCCAGCAGCGACACGAACGCGCCGCGCTCGTAGTGGAACGTGATGAACTGCCGGAGTTCCGGCCTCCTCTTCAGCAGGTGCTCCAGCCTGCTGGTGAACCCGTGCAGCTCCTCGAGCACCCACGGCTCCAGCACCGCGGAGGCCAGCAACGGGATCAGGCCGACCATCGACCGCACGCGCACCGGTTCGGACTCGACGCTGCCGTCCGGGCGGCGCCGCGAGACGCGGTCGTAGCAGAACCCGTCCTCGTCGTGCCAGATCCCGCCGCCGTGCGACCCGAAGTGCGTGAACGCCTCCGCGATAGACAGGAAGTGCTCGACGAACTTCGTCGCGACGTCCTCGTAGGACTCGTCGTCGCGCGCCAGCTCCAGCGCGATCTGCATGAGGTGCAGGCTGTACGCGGCCATCCACGACGTGGCGTCGGACTGCTCCAGCCGCCACTCGCCGAGCATCGGCGCCGACCGGTTGACCGGCCCGATGTTGTCCATGCCGAGGAACCCGCCCTCGAACAGGTAGCTGCCGTCGGCGTCCTTGCGGTTGACCCACCACGAGAAGTTGAGCAGCAGCTTGTGGAAGACCTTGGCGAGGAACCCGCGGTCCCTGCTGCCGTCGGCCCGGTAGACCTGCAGCGCAGCCCACGCGTGCACCGGCGGGTTGACGTCGCCGAACTCCCACTCGTAGGCGGGGATCTGGCCGTTGGGGTGCATCATCCACTCGCGGCAGAACAGCAGCAGCTGCTCCTTCGCGAACGCCGGGTCGACCAGCGTGAACGGGATGGTGTGGAACGCGAGGTCCCACGCCGCGAACCATGGGTACTCCCACTCGTCCGGCATGGAGATCACGTCGGCCACGTCGAGGTGCCGCCAGTGCACGTTGCGCGCCTGGGGCGTCCTGCGCGACGAGGGTGCCTCGGGCTTGGTCGGGTCGCCGTCGAGCCAGTCGCGGGTGCGGAACCGGTAGTGCTGCTTCGTCCACATCAGACCGGCGAGCGCACGCCTGAGCACGTGCTTCTGCTCGGAGCTGACGTCCGGCGCGATGTCGTCGTGGAACTCGTCGGCCTCGGCCTTCCGGCGGGCCATCGTGTCCTCGAAGCTCGGCCCGAACGGGTCCAGGTGCCCGTCACCGCCGACGAGCCGCAACCGGACGGTCACCGTCTCGCCCGGCTCGACCGGGTCGAACGAGTACCAGGCGGCGAACTTGGTGCCCGCCGCGCCCGCGTCGTCCGGCCCGACGACCTGGCAGCTCGACGTGCTGCCGCGCACCACGTACTCGCAGACGCCGTCCTTCGCCCACGGCGAGGGGTTCCGCTCGGCGCCGAAGAGCGCGACCTCGTTGCTCTCGTTGTCCGTCATGAGCATCGACGGCGAGTCGTCGAGGTGCAGCGTGTACCGGCCGAGGTTGCCGTGGTCGGCCGTGACCTTGCGCCCGGTCGTGGTGCTGGCGACGAGCTGGCACGGCCGCTGGTCGCGGCCCCACGCCCACGTGTTGCGGAACCACAGCTGCGGCAGCAGGTGCAGCGGCGCGTCCTCCGGCCCGTGGTTGGTCGCGCTGATCTCGACGCAGATGTCGTCCGTGTCGGCCTTGGCGTAGGTGACCTGGACGTCGAAGAACCGGTTCTCGTCGAGCACGCCGGTGTCGCTGAGCTCGGGCTCGCGGTTCTCCCGGCCGGCGTTGCGCGCCATCTCCCGCAGCAGGGCGTACGGGAACTCCTTCTGCGGGTACCGGTAGACGACCCGCATCCAGGAGTGGGTGGGCGTCCCGTCGGTCACCCACCAGTGCTCCTTGACGTCCTCGCCGTGGTTGCCCTCCTCGTTGGCGAGGCCGAAGTAGCGCTCCTTGAGGAACGGGTCCCTGCCGTTCCACAGCGCCAGGCCGAGGTTGAGGAACCCGTGCACGTCGCAGATGCCCGCGATCCCGTCCTCACCCCAGCGGTAGGCGCGCGACCGGGCGTGGTCGAACGGGAACGAGGCCCACGCGTCACCCTCGGGCGAGTAGTCCTCGCGGACCGTGCCCCACTGGCGACCCGACAGGTACGGCCCCCACAGCCGCCACGGCGAGGTCGGGCTCTCCGACTCCGCGAGACGCGCTCGTTCCGCATGTTCGACCATCGGTCCAGTGTGGGACACCTGGTCGGACGGCTGGTGGGGCCCAGGTCCTGTCTGAGTTCTTCCTCACTACAAGGCGGGTCAGGCCTGCCTGGAGTGCGCGTCGAGGACCAGCGCCACGCCCTCGGTGACGCGGGCCGCGTGCGCCAGGTGCAGCCACTCGTCCGGCACGTGGAGGTTGGAGTCCGGGCCGACCGCGCCCGTGACCAGGAACTGCGCGTCCGGGTACGCGTCGTGCAGCAGGCCCATGAACGGGATCGAGCCGCCCAGCGACACGGTCCGCCACGGCGAGCCGAAGACCTCCTTGCCGGCGTCGTCCAGCGTCGCGGACAGCCACGGCGCCAGCTCCGGCGCGTTCCAGCCGTCGGCGTGCTCGATGCGCGAAAGCTCGACCGTCGCGCCGTAGGGCACGTCCGTCGTCAGCTTCGCCTTGACCGCCTCCAGCGCCGCGGCGGACGAGGCCGTCGGCGGCAGGCGGAACGAGAGCACGAGGGTCGTGAACGGGCGCAGCACGTTGCCCGCGTCGTCCGGCAGCGGCAGGCCCTCGGCGCCGGTGACGGACAGGGTCGGCCGCCAGCCGGAGTTGAGCGCCAGCTCGACCTCGTCGTCGGACATCGGCCGGAGGTCGCCGACGCGCGGGACCGGGTCCCACAGGGCGCCCGGCGCCGCCTCGACGGCCTCGCGGACCTCGGCCAGCCGGCCCGCCGGGATCTCGACGTGCATCTCCGGCACGAGGACCTCGCCGGTCTCCGAGTCCTCGATCCGGTCCAGCAGCTGGCGCGCGATCCGGAACGACGACGGCACGATCCCCGACGCCATGCCGGAGTGCATACCGCCCTCCAGCACCCGCACGGTGGCCGTGACCTGCACCAAACCGCGCAGCGACGTCGTCAGCCACATGCGCTCGTAGTCGGAGCCGCCCGAGTCGAGGCAGACCACCAGCGACACCCGGCCCAGCCGCTCGGACAGGTGCTCCAGGTAGGCGGGCAGGTCGGGCGAGCCCGACTCCTCGCCGGTCTCCAGCAGCACGACGCACCGGGAGTGCGAACCGCCCGCCGCGCGCACGGCCTCGATAGCGGCGATTGCGGCATATCCGGAGTAACCGTCATCGGCCGCGCCGCGCCCGTAGAGACGTCCGTCACGCAGGACCGGGGTCCACGGGCCCAAGCCCTCGCCCCAACCGCCCACCGGCGGCTGCTTGTCCAGGTGTCCGTAGAGCAACACGGTGTCGTCGGCCGAGTTACCGGACGCGGGGACGTCGACCACCAGGAGCGGCGTGCGTCCCGCCAGTTGGACGACCTCGAGCTCGGCTCCCGGCAGGTTTCGCGAGGCGATCCACGCCTTCACGTGGTCGATCGCCGCCGCCAACTCGCCGTGTTCCTCCCATGCGGGGTCGAACGCGGGCGAGATCGCCGGCACGGCGACGAGCTGAGACAGGCTCGGGACGATCTCACGGTCCCAAAGCGTCCTGACGGTGCTGGTCACAACTGAGCGGTCCACCTCTCGATCCTGTCACGACTCCGCCTCCGCTCGCGTCCGTAGCCTCTTGTGAAAGGCCTCGAGCTAAGTTAACGATCGGTAACCGGGACAGTGGTGTCCGGTAGTCGGACGAGGACCGTCGGAGGACAAAAGGTCGAACTTCCGACAGTTGTCGCTGATCAGAACGTTGACTCGTGTGTTACGAAGTGGGACGGGTCTCACCAACTCGGGTGAGGCCGTGTCAGGATGTGGTCGTAAGCCACCGTCACCGTCGACGGCTGCCTCCGGCCCCACAGGGTTGGCGGCGACCGCCGACGTCGCCGCACGAGGTCGTCACGAGCGATCAGGCGGTCGGAGTAGACAGAGGAGAAGGCGCATGTCGTCCCCTGAGCAATGGACGCACCCTGAGCCGGACGCAGCGCCGGCCGCCACTGCCGCAAAACCGACAGCGGAACAGGTGATCGCAGGCTTGCGAGCGACAGACGAGGGTGGCGCCGACCTGGTGCAGCTCCTCACTCCCGAGGGCGAACGGGTCTCCCACCCCGACTTCGACATCGACATCACGGCGGAGGAGCTGCGCGGTCTGTACCGCGACATGGTCCTGATCCGCCGGGTCGACCGCGAGGCGAACGCGTTGCAGCGCAAGGGCCAGCTCGGCATCTGGGTGCCGCTGCTCGGTCAGGAGGCCGCGCAGATCGGTGCCGGCCGCGCGATGCGCCAGACGGACATGGCCTTCCCCAGCTACCGCGAGCACGGCATCGCGTGGACGCGCGGGATCAACCCGACGGAGCTGCTCGGCATCTTCCGCGGCACCGACCAGGGCACGTGGGACCCGGTCGAGAAGCGCTTCCACCCGTACACGATCGTCATCGGCAACCAGGTCCTCAACGCGGCCGGGTACGCGATGGGCCAGAAGTTCGACGGCAAGGTCGGCGACGACGAGGGAGAAGCCACCATGTGCTTCTTCGGCGACGGCGCGACCAGCCAGGGCGACGTGCACGAGGGCTTCGTGTGGGCGGCGGTCTACGACGCACCGCTCGTCTTCTTCTGCCAGAACAACCAGTGGGCGATCTCCGAGCCCACCGAGCGCCAGTCGCGCCTGCCGCTGTACCAGCGCGCCCGCGGCTACGGCTTCCCCGGCATCCGCGTCGACGGCAACGACGTCCTCGCGACGCTCGCCGTGACGAAGTGGGCGCTGGACGAGTGCCGCCACGGCAACGGCCCGATCCTGATCGAGGCGTTCACCTACCGCATGGACGCGCACACCACCTCCGACGACCCGACGCGCTACCGGCTGTCGGACGAGCTGGAGATGTGGAAGCTCAAGGACCCGATCGAGCGCGTGAAGGTCTACCTGGTCCGCCAGCAGTGGGCCGACAGCTCGTTCTTCGAGAGCGTCGAGGCCGACGCCGAGAAGCTCGGTGAGGAGCTGCGGGAGTTCTGCACGAACATGCCCGACCCGCCCGCCGAACGGATCTTCAGCAACGTCTACGCGGAGGGCAGCCCCGCCCTCGACGCGCAGCGCGACGAGTTCCTCGACTACGTCTCGGGTTTCGCGGGAGGCGAGCACTGATGGCAGCACCGACGATGGACCGTTCCACGGCCGCCGCCCCGGCGTCGCCGCAGACCCTCACGATCTCCAAGGCCCTGAACATGGGCCTGCGGGCGGCCATGGAGGCCAACCCCAAGGTCATCATGATGGGCGAGGACATCGGCAAGCTCGGTGGCGTCTTCCGCATCACCGACGGCCTGCAGAAGGACTTCGGCGAGCAGCGCGTGCTCGACACGCCGCTCGCGGAGTCCGGCATCATCGGCACCGCCGTGGGCCTCGCGATCCGCGGCTACCGACCGGTGTGCGAGATCCAGTTCGACGGCTTCATCTTCCCCGGCTTCGACCAGATCGTGTCGCAGGTCGCGAAGCTGCACTACCGCACGCAGGGCAAGATCAAGATGCCCATCGTGATCCGCGTGCCGTTCGGCGGCGGCATCGGTGCGGTCGAGCACCACTCGGAGTCGCCCGAGTCGTACTTCGCGCACACCGCCGGCCTCAAGGTCGTCTCGTGCTCGAACCCAGCCGACGCCTACTGGATGATCCAGCAGGCCATCGACTGCGACGACCCGGTGCTGTTCTTCGAGCCCAAGCGCCGCTACTACGAGAAGGGCGAGGTCGACACGACCGTCACGCCCGGCAAGCTCTTCGAGTCGCGCGTGCTGCGTCCCGGCACGGACGCGACGCTGGTGGCGTACGGCCCGATGGTCCGCACGGCTCTCGACGCCGCCAACGCGGCCGCGGAGGACGGCACGTCGCTGGAGGTCATCGACCTGCGCACGTTGTCGCCGCTCGACCTCGGGCCCGTGTTCGAGTCGGTGCGCCGCACCGGCCGGCTGGTCGTCGTCTCCGAGGCGCCGTCCGAGTCCTCGATCGCCAGCGAGATTGCAGCCAAGGTCCAGCAGGAGTGCTTCTACTCGCTGCAGGCACCGGTGCTGCGGGTGACCGGTTTCGACACCCCGTACCCGCCGTCGAAGCTCGAGGAGGAGTTCCTCCCCGACCTCGACCGGGTGCTGCACGCCGTCGACCGCTCTCTCGCCTGGTAAGGGGACAACCGGAAATGCCGCAGTACAAGCAATTCCCCCTGCCCGACACGGCGGAGGGGCTGACCGAGGCCGAGATCCTCACCTGGCACGTGAAGCCGGGTGACACCGTCGCGGTCAACCAGATCATCGTCGAGATCGAGACGGCCAAGGCCGCCGTCGAGCTGCCGTGCCCGTGGGCGGGCGTCGTGACGGAGCTGCTGGCCGAGCCCGGCCAGACCGTCGAGGTCGGCGTCCCGATCATCACGATCGACACCGACCCCGGTGGCGCGGCCGCACCCGTCGCCCCCGCTCCGGCCGCCGCCGAGGCGAACGGCACCTCGTCCGGCAAGATCGGCGAGGAGATGCCGGGCGGGCGCATCGCGACGCTCGTCGGGTACGGCCCGAAGTCCGGTGCCGCGAAGCGCCGCGCGCGCAAGGACGCTCCGGCTCCTGTCGCGGCTCCGGCAGCGGCCGTCGCGGCCCCGCCCGTCGTGGCACCGCCCGCTCCCGTCGCTCCTCCGGCGCCCGTCGTCCAGGCTCCCGCTCCGGTCCAGGCCCCCGGAGGGTACGTGCCGCTGGCC
>NZ_DASVFL010000117.1:0-47487 GCF_036380075.1 Lentzea sp.
GGGTACTGTGGTGGTGTTCGCGTTGAGGGGCGCGGCTCGTTTCTCGTTGCCCATCAACGGAAAGACGCGCATGCGCACACTCGTCGTCATCGGCGGCGGCCCTCGCACCGCGGGCCTGCTGGAACGCATCGCCGCCCAGTCGCCCACCCTCTCCTTCGCCGTGCACGTCGTCGACCCGTTCCCGCCCGGTGCGGGCCGGGTGTGGCGGCACGAGCAGTCCCCGTTGCTGCGCATGAACTCCATGGCCGAGGACGTGACGGTCTTCACCGACGAGTCCTTCGACGGCGAGGGCCCGGTCCGGCCGGGACCGTCGCTCGCGGAGTGGACCGATATCGATCCGGTGTCGTTCCCGTCCCGTCAGGTGCAGAGCAGGTACCTCGCGTGGTTCTTCGACCACGCAGCGAAATCTCTGCCTCCGAACATCTCGGTGACCGTGCATCGCGCGAAGGCGTTGAAGGTCGTCGGCAACTGGGTCTGGCTCGACAACGGCGAGTCGCTCGACGCCGACGTGCTCGTGCTGGCTCTTGGGCACCTCGACGCCGACCTCGAACCCGAGCACCGCAAGCTCGCCGAGCACGCGTCGGAGCACGGGCTCGTCTACGTGCCCCCGCTGTACTCGGCCGACGCGGACCTGTCGGCCGTCACCGGGGACGTGGTGCTGCGCGGGTTCGGGCTCGCGTTCATCGACCTGATGGTGCTGCTGACCGAGGGGCGCGGCGGCCGGTACGAGCGCTCGGGCGGTCAGCTCACGTACGTGCCGTCCGGTGCGGAGCCGACGCTGTACGTGGGGTCGCGGCGCGGGGTGCCGTACCACTCGAAGACCGGCTACCGGTTGCAGGGAACGCGGCCGGCGCTGCCGAACTTCTTCGTCGCGGACGCGTTCAGGGGCCGCGAGGACCTGGACTTCCGGCGGGACGTGTGGCCGGCGATGGCCAAGGAGATCGCCTGGGGCCACTACCACGAGCTGTTCACCGGCCACCCCGGTCTGGTGCGGATGCCGTTCACCGAGTTCGCCGTCTCCTTCGCCGCGTTGCCTTGGTACAGCGACGAAATGCGCGCGCTGGAGGAGCTGGCGGTGCCCGACCCGGCCGACCGCGTGGACTTCGAACGCCTCGACCGCCCGCTGACCGGCGTCACGTTCGGCACGGCCGAGGAGTTCCAGGAGCACCTGCGCGCCTACGTCGAGGCGGACGTCGCGCGCCGGTCGGATCCCCGCTACAGCGCGGACCTGGGCGCGTTCCTGGCCCTGCTGTCGGTCTACGGCCAGCTGGCGGGCCTCATGCCGTTCGACGGCTGGTGGCACGGCTACTTCAGCTACCTGGCCTCCGGACCGCCGCCGGACCGCCTGGAGGAGCTGCTCGCGTTGTCCCGCGCGGGGATCGTGCGGTTCCTCGGCGCCGACATGTGGGTGGAGGCCGTCGAGGGCGCGTTCCTGGCCGGCAGCGCGACGACGCCGGAAGTGGTGCGCGCCAACGGCTTGGTCGAGGCGCGCCTGCCCACGCACTCGCTGTCGCGCACGGCGGACCCGGTGCTGCGGTCGTTGCGCGCGGTCGGCGACATCACCGAGGACGCGGCCGGTCTGGTGAGGGTCGACCCGCTGGGACGGCTGATCGACGAACGCGGCGACGTGGACCCGGTCCGGTTCGCGGTCGGGCCCTACGTCACCGGCAAGGCCTACGCGGCGTTCGCGCGGCCGAGGACGAACGCTCCCGCGTTCCGGCAGAACGACGTGCTGGCGCGGGAGGTCCTGCGCTTGTTAGGCGACTGAGGTGTAACGCCCCTGGTGTCGCACCAGGGGCGCGGGCAGGTCGGTGTGCGTGATGTCGAGCGGTTCGCCGACCAGCGCGACGTGGTCGCCGACCGCGATCCGGCGGGAGGTCCTGCACCGCAACCGGACCGGTGCCTCCAGCAGCCACGGCACGCCGTCGTCGTCCTGCTGCCACCGCGTGTCCGGACCGAACCGGTCGACGCCCTTCGTTGCGAAGAGGTCGGCCAAGCCGGTCTGGGCGGCGTCCAGCAGGTGCACGGCGAACAACGGGGCCGTCCGCAGCACCGGCCACACCGAGGCGCCCTCGCCGATCCACACGACGACCAGCGGCGGCTCGAACGAGACGGACGTGAACGACGACACCGTTGTGCCGACAGGACCTTCGGGTCCGGTCGCCGTCACGATCGTGACGGCCTGGGCGTGGTGCCGCAACGCGTCGCGCAGCTGTTCCCTCATCGGACCAACGCCTTGAGCACGTCGGAGTCGAGCGCGAAGTCGGTGACGTGAGCGGGGAGCGAGGCCTCGTTGAGGAACAACGCCTGCGGCACCAGCGCACCCAGCTCGGTCAGCACGGGCCGCAGGTGCACCTCGACGGCGAGCGCGTGCCGGTCGGACGCGGCGATCTGCAGCGGCACGACGACCTTGCCCCGGAGCCAGCCCGAGGGCGCCTGGTCCAGCACGGCCTTGAGCAGACCGGTGTACGCGGCCTTGTACGTCGGGCTGGCCACGACCAGCACCTCGGCCCGCCCCAACGCCTCCAGGGCCGCCTTGACCGCGTCCGGCTCCGTGAAGACCTGCGGTGCCAGCGTCGCCGCGTCCACCACGGGACCGTCGACGGGCACGCCCAGTGCGGCGGCGAGCGCCTCGCGCAGGGCCAGGGCCGCCTGCAGAGTGCGCGAGGCGGGCCGCGGGTTGCCGACCAGAACACCGATCTGCGTCATGCCTCCAGCACAGCCGCACGGCGCGGGATTATCAACCACGTCCAACCTGCGAGAACCCGTTGCACCGCGCCGGGCCGGAGGTGCCGCCGACCGCCACCACCGGGAGGGGGTTTCCGGAGTGCCGGTCGACGGCGGGTTGACCGCGGCGCGAGCACGCGACGCCTGCGGAGGGGCTCGTCCGGCCTGGGGGTGCCGGACCGCCCCGGCGCGCAGCTCGAGCGCCTGCGGCCAACCACTCGTTGAACGTACAACCGCACTGTCGTGTTCCGGTCGTGTCCGGGTGTGACCAGGCTCAACTCCTTCAGGTTTCCTTCAGAAACCGCCGGGTACGTCCCTTCGCGTGGCAGTCAGACTCCCGACGATCACGAACCTCGCCGAGCTCGTCGGCCTCGTCGCCGACGACGTCTACGTGCGCTGGTCGAAGGGGCCTGACGCCGACGCCGCCTCGAGGTCGCGCGACTCGCTGACCGGCGTGGAGCTGCCGGGCCTGTCCGCGAGCCCGTTGCGCGTCGAGCCCTGGTGGGACGACCGCTCCCACGAGCTGTGGGTGGCGCGTCGCCTGTTCGACTACCGCCACCTGCGCGACCTGCGGGGTCCGGGCGTGCGCGCGTGGGTATTGCGCGGTGTCGAGGTGGGTCGCGGGCCGGACAACGAGCCGCTGGTCCGGTGCACCGAGCCGCTGGCGTGGGTGGCCGACAGCGCGTTGCTGGAGTGCTCCGAGCTGGTCGGCTCCCAGCACTCCGCAGAGTGGGGACCCCTCGACAGGTCTAGTTCAGATCGCTGAGCTTGCGTTCCGCGGCCTTGCGCGCCTTCTCCGCCGCCGAGGTGACCCGCTTGGCGTCCTCCAGCCGTTCGGCGGCCCGGTCGAACGCCCGCTGCGCCGCCACCTGGTCGGCCTGGGCCTCCCCGAGGGCCTGCTCCGCCTCGTCCAGCGCCTGCTGGGCCTCCGCGCGCTTGCGCTCCTGCCGCTCGCGCCGCTTGCGGGCCAGGGCGTCCTCGCCGTCGTCGCCCGCGGGCTCCGGCGCGGGCAGGGCGAACCCGAAGCCCGAGTACTCCAGCGCCTTCGTGAGGTGCCCCTGCCGCACCTGCGCGGCCGAGTCGGGGTCGGCCATCGCGGCGGTCAGCGTGCTGCGGACCTGTGTGACGGCGTCGTCGGCGAGCGGCCCGGTCAGCTCCAGCGTGCGGTAGACCAGGGCCTCCATCAGCTCCTTGCGCCTGCGGCCCAGCTCGCGCATGGTCAGCTGCGCGGTGGACAGGCACAGCGCCTCCTCCAGGCCGTCCGGGGCGTCCCTGACCAGCCTGTTGACCGCCCAGGCCCCCACGGTGGGCCGGCGCAGGTCCGCGATGGCCTTGGCGAGGTCCTTGTCGCCCGCCTGCTTGGCGGCGGCGTTGCGGGCGGCGGTGAACTCCTTCGGGGGCAGCCCGTAGAGCTCGTCGGCGACCGGCTTGAGGTCCATGCGCGCAAGGTAGCGCCTGATCAGCCTCCAGTCCCGCGGAACGCTCAACGAGCGCGGCCGCGGGCGCGTTGAGGAGTAGAACGCCCGATTCGGGTAAACAGGATGGGGAGATGCACACCAGGTGGAGATGGGTCCTGTTCAGCCTCGGCGCCGCCGTGGCCGCCTGCGGACCGCTCGCGATGGCGGGCGGCCCCTGGTACGGCTATGTCTTCGGCGGCCTGTGGTTCCTCATGGGCGGCACCGTCGCGTGGCGCGGTCTGGGCATGGGCACCAGGCTGACCGCGCAGGGCATCACGTCGAACAGCCTCGACCGCCAGACCACGATCGAGTGGTGCGACGTCCGCGACGTCGTGCTCAGCAGGAGGCGGAACCTCGTCGCGTTCCACACCATCGCACCCGTGGTCGCGCACGACGGGGGCAAGGAGACGCTCACCGAGCTGAGCCTGCTGTCGATCAAAAAGGACGTCGTGCCCGAACGGGCCCAGGCGTACGTGACGGAACTCCGCGAGGCGCTGAAAACACATCGCGCCGGCTGCCCTCGGTGCGGCGCGCAGCCGAAAGCGGTCGTGGCCGCCCGCGGTCTCGGCGCACGGGTCCGGTCGCGATTGCGTTCGCTGTTGCGCGGAAATGGTGAACGGTCCATCGTCCGGTGACGGGATCCTGTTACACACCAACACCGTTCACCGTTGACGCAGCCTTGACATTCCCCTCCATCAGCTCTTGACTGGAGGGCGTCTGCTCGTTCTAACGAGAAAATAGAACGCGCAGCACTAAAACGCTGCTCGGACAAGACGCTGAACAGTCCAATGTGGATCTGCGGAATGCTCCGGGCAGACGATTGCCCCTCGTCAGGCGAAGAGATGTGCTTCTGAGCACTCTTTACCCCACGAAGGGCACATGCGCCGTGAAGAACTGGAGACGCCGCACCGGAACGGTCTTGCTGACCGCGGTGTTGGGCACTGCCGGGTTCGGCTTCGCCGCCACCCCTGCAATCGCGCAGAACGCACCTCAGCAGAAGCCGGCGGCTGACAAGCAGCTGGACAAGAAGGACCGCGAGCTCGTCGACCAGGCCGCCCGCGAGGGCAAGCCGACCGTCGACCTGCTCGTCGCCGCCGAGGACGGCAAGACCGACGCCGCGGTCAACGACCTCAAGGCGCTCGGCGCCACGGTCCAGAAGACCGAGAAGGACGTCGACTACGTCAAGGTGACCATCCCGCGCGAGAACGCGGAGAAGGCCGCCAAGCTGGCCTCGGTCAGCACCGTGGACGTCGACGGGCTCATCGCGCTCGACGACCCGCGTCCGCAGGGCATGGAGCAGCCGGCCCCGCAGAAGGCGCCGGACTCGAAGACCCCGCGCACGAACCCGTACATGCCGACGCAGGACACGCAGGCGGCGCAGTTCGCCACCGCGCACCCGAAGTGGGACGGCCGCGGCACCACGATCGCCGTGATCGACTCCGGCATCGACCTCGACACCCCGGCCCTGCAGACGACCAGCACCGGTGAGCGCAAGATCATCGACTGGTACAACGCGAACGCCACGAACTCCGGCGACGGCACCTGGGTCACCATGACCAAGACCGGCGTCGTCGGCAAGTTCACCAACGGCGGTCGCGAGTGGACCGCTCCGGCGACCGGCGGCCCGTACTCGTTCGGCCTCTTCGCCGAGACCGCGGGCGACCTCGGCACCGCGGCGTCCGAGACCGGCGGTGACATCAACCGCGACGGCGACCGCACCGACACGTTCGGCGTCCTCCAGGACATCACGACGAAGGAAGTCTTCGTCGACACCGACGGTGACGGCAACTTCACCAACAACAAGCGCATGATCGACTACAAGGTCAAGCAGGACGTCGGCTTCTTCGGCACCGACAACCCCGCGACCCCCGTGATCGACCGCGTCGCGTTCGTCGTGCAGACCGACCGCTCGATCTACGACAACGCGGGCACCCCGTACGTCAACCTGGGCATCGCGGGTGCCGCGCACGGCACGCACGTCGCCGGCATCACCTCGGCCAACAAGCTGTTCGACGGCAAGATGGCCGGTGCCGCGCCCGGTGCGAAGCTGATGGCCATCAAGGCGTGCCTCTCCACGCCGTCCTGCACCAGCTCCGGCCTCATCGACGGTGTCCTCTACGCCGCGCGCAACGGCGCCGACGTCGTGAACATCTCCATCGGTGGCCTCCCGGCGCTCAACGACGGCAACAACGCCCGTGCGGAGCTCTACAACCGCACGATCAACGAGTACAACGTCCAGCTGTTCATCTCGGCGGGCAACTCGGGCGCGGGCTCCAACACCGTCGGTGACCCGTCGGTCGCCACGGACGCGGTGAGCGTCGGCTCGTACATCACCAAGGAGACCTGGCTCTCCAACTACGGCTCGAAGACCGCGCAGAAGCAGAACCTGCACGGCTTCTCGTCGCGCGGCCCGGCCGAGGACGGCGGCTTCAAGCCGAACATCGTCGCGCCCGGTTCGGCGATCTCCACCACGCCGCGCTGGCAGCCGGGTGGCCCGGTGGCGGGCACCTACACCCTCCCCGCCGGCTACTCGCAGTTCAACGGCACCTCGATGGCCGCCCCGCAGGCGACCGGTGCCGCCGCGCTGCTCGTGAGCGCGTTCAAGGCCACGCACAACGGCCAGAAGCCGACCAGCGCCGAGCTGCGCTACGCGATCCAGCGCAGCGCGAACTACGTCGACAGCCTCGGTGCCTACGAGCAGGGTGCCGGTCTGTTCAACACCAACGCCGCGTGGAAGCTGCTGGACAAGCACTCCGTGCCGGACAAGGTCACGACGGCCGTCCAGGTCAACACCGTCCTCAGCGGACTGCTGGCCACCCCGAACGTCGGTGTCGGCATCCACGACCGCGAAGGCGTGACGGCGGGCCAGGAGTACACCCGCACCTACACGCTGACCCGCACCACGGGCCACGACGACGAGACCTACAACGTGTCCTGGAAGGGCAACGACGGCACGTTCACGGCGGCGAAGAAGGTCCGCCTGCCGCTGAACACGCCGGTGCTGTTCCCCGTCAAGATCAAGGCCAAGACGGCGGGCGCGCACAGCGCCGTGCTCCAGCTCGACAACCCGGAGACCCCCGGCGTCGACGCGCAGACCCTGAACGCGGTGTTCGCGGCGGAGAACTTCAACGCCGCCAACAAGTTCTCGGTCACGAAGTCCGGCACGATCGCCCGCAACCAGTCGACCAGCCTCTTCGTGAACGTGCCCAAGGGCACGACCGCGCTGAAGGTCGACCTGAAGGCCGGTGGCACCGAGGCCGGCAAGGGCCAGGTCCGCTTCCTGCGCTACACCCCGCAGGGCGTCGGCTTCGACTCGAACACGTCGACCAACTGCTACAACCCGGACGCCGGTGCCGGCTGTGCCGGTGGCTCGCCCACCAGCCGCACGGTGGCCAGCCCGATGGCCGGTGTGTGGGAGATCGTGATCGAGGCGCGCCGCACCTCCGACGCCGACGTGGCGCCGTACTCGGTGACCGCGTCCGTGCTGGGCACGACCATCAGCCCGAACCCGGACGTCATCCCGTCCGCGGCGCTGGGCACCCCGGTCGAGCGCAGCTACACCGTCTCGAACACGCAGGCCAGCTTCAACGGCCGGCTCGCGGCGGGTGCGGTCGGCAGCGCGAAGACGGCCCGCCCGTCGATCGCGAACCTCGCGCAGCAGCAGTACCCGATCACCGTGCTGCCCGGCTCGACGCGGCTCACCGTCACGATCGGCAACACCGCCGACCAGGGTGCCGACCTCGACCTGGTCGTCTACAACTGCACGACGGGCAGCTGCGTGGCCGCCGGCACGTCGGCGGACGCGGACTCCGAGGAGTCGGTGACCATCTCGAACCCGGCCGCCGGTCAGTGGGTCGCCCTGGTGGACGGCTACTCGGTGCCCGCGGGCACCACGGAGTTCGACTACTTCGACGTCTTCACCTCGTCGAGCCTCGGCACCCTCACGGTGTCGGACACCAACGCCGACCGCGCCGCCGGTGCGACGTGGAACGCGACGGGCGTCATCACGCCGCTGGGCCAGCCCGGTGCCGGCCGCGTGCTGCGCGGTGAGCTCGAGGTGCGCACGTCCGACAACACCGTTGTCGGCACCGGCGCCGTGATCGTCCAGGCAGTCAGCTAGCAGTCCGGCAAGACGCGGAAAGCCCCAGGACCCACGAGGTCCTGGGGCTTTCTACGGTTCCGGCAGCCTGTTGCCGGGCGGCTCGTCCACGTCCACCTTGGACACGCCGGTGATCAGATACGCGTCTTCCACCTTGTCGACCGGCATCTCGGCGCGCAGGTAGCCGATTCTGGGATCACGCGCCTCGACGGTCGCGCCCAGCCTCGTCAGTGCCTGCTCGACCTCCTCGTCGCGTCCCGGCTGCACGGAGATCATCAGTGGCACTGTGAGGTGGCCGTCGCGCTTCGCCTGCTCGACCCGGTTCTTGTCCGGTGTGGCTGATGACACGACGGCACCTTCCGCAGACGACACGGTTCCGGTCCCGTTCGTACCACAGCCACCGAGAGCCAGCGCGCAAAACACGACGGCGAGCGGTCTTCTCATGACCGGAGGACGGAACGGCGCCCGCGGACGGTTGCACCCGATTTCGAGCGTCCTACTGCTTGGGCCCCGCAAACGCTTGCTCCCGCAGCGTCCCGTCCGCGCTCTCCCCGAACACCCGCGCGTCCGTGTGCTGGTCGGACGCGGGTTGCAGCCTCTTGACGCCGGTGACGGCGCGGGTGCGGATCTGCGGCAGCGCACTCGAGTGCTGGCGGTTCACCCAGTCCACCAGGTGCTCGCGGGTGAGGCACCGCAGGTCCCACAGCTTGCCGGCGTCGGCGGCGCTCACCAGCGCACGCACCCGCACGAACCCCTGCGTCGCCTGCGTCACCTGCAGCACGGACACCCGCCCGTCCCACAGGTCGCTGCCCTCCAGCATGGACCGCATCTCCTGCCGCATCGCCTCGACCGGCACCGTCCAGTCGAGATCGAGCTCGACGGTCCCGAGCAACGCGGACTGCGTGCGCGTCCAGTTCTCGAACGGCGTCTTGAGGAAGTACGACGTGGGCAGCACCAGCCGCCGGTCGTCCCACAGGTGCAGCACCACGTACGTCAGCGTGATGTCCTCGACCCGCCCCCACTCGCCCTCGACCACGACCACGTCGTCGAGCCGCACCGCGTCGCTGAACGCGATCTGCAGCCCGGAGATGAGGTTGCCCAGCAACGACTGCGCGCTGAACGCCGCGACAGCACCGATGACCGCCGCGGAGGCCAGCACAGTGGACCCGACCGCCCGCGCACCGGGGAACGTCATCAGGATCGCGCCGATCGCCAGCACGCCGATGACCACCAACGTCAGCCGTCGCACCAAGGTGATCTGGGTGTGCACGCGCCGCGCGTGCCGGTTGTCCGTGACGTCCGTGCGGATGCGCGACAGCGAGATGTCCACGAGGGTGCTGATGAGCGCCGCCAGCAGCCACGACCCGGCGAGGATCAACGCGATGCCCAGCGCGTGCGACGCGGCCGGCACGTCGACCGGGTAGGCGCTGAGGCTTATCTGGGCGGCCAGGAGCGCTCCGAACACCTGGCCGGGCCGGTACATCTTCCCGCTGTGGGTGAAGCGGCGCACCAGCCGGTGGATCACCTCCACCACGAGCAGAGCGACGGCCACGGAGCAGCCCATGACGACGAACAGCACGTTTCCTCCTCTCGGGGTCGAGGACGGGTACCCGTGGTGCGCGGGGAGGAACACCATGAGCCCGCTCACGGGCCACCGTCGGACGTAGTTTGAGTCACTCCGACCAAATCCTGCTTGCATCCGCAGTTTGAGTTACTTAGACTCAAACCATGCTCACGACGACGGAGGCCCTGGACCGGGTGGAACGGGCCGCATCGGCAGAAGACCTGTTCGGCCCGCGCACCACCGACCCGGACAAGCGCAGGCAGGCACGGCGCCTGTACCACGCGCTGGCCTCCGTCCTGCACCCCGACGTCGTCGGCCCTGGCGACACACGAGCCCGCGCGGCGTCGGCGAACCTGACCCGGTTGCACCACGAGTGGACCCACAGCACGACGGTCGAGCTCAGGACCAAGACCGCCGTCTACCGCATCGGCGAGCCGTTCGCGAGGGGCAGCGTCGCCAACCTGTACGAGGCGGACGGGCCCTGCGTGGTCAAGGTGGTGCGCAACCCGGCGCTCAACCCGTTGCTGCACGGCGAGTGGCAGGCGCTGCGGCAGCTCGAACGCTTCACCGACACCGCCCAGTGGCTGCGCCCCTTCTACCCCCGGCTGCTCGACACGTCGGGCGACGTCGCCAAGGGCTCACGCGCCTTCACGGTGCTCGACCCGCTGCGAGAAGGCTTCGTCACGCTCGCCGACGTCAAGCGCGCCTACCCGGACGGGCTCGACGGACGCGACTACGCGTGGATGCACCGCAGGCTGCTGAAGGCGTTGGCCGGTGCGCACCAGGCCGGGCTGGTGCACGGCGCCGTCACCGCCGACAACGTCCTGGTGCACCCGGAGCAGCACGGGATCGTGCTGGCCGGCTGGTCGTTCGCGGTGGAGCAGGGGCAGAAGCTGCTCGCGACGAGCCAGGCCATCGCCTATCCGCCGGAGGTCTCCGGAGAACTTCCGGTCACGGCGGCGCTGGACGTCCACATGGCACACACGCTGATGCTGGACCTGCTGGCACCGAAGGAGAAACGGCAGCGCGCGTTCGCGCAGGGCTGCCGGCAGGACCAGCCGTCGAGGCGGCCCGACGCCGCCGACCTGATCAGCGAGTACGACGAGCTGCTCGAAGACCTCTACGGGCCACGGGTCTTCCGCCCGTTCGCCCTTCCGACCAAGACAGGAGAATGACCATGGGACACGGCAGGTGGGACGACAACGCCTACGCGGCGGCGAAGACCTTCCGCGCGGCCAAGGGGATCGCGGACTTCGGTTACACGGCCTCGATGAAGTCGACGCCCGCGGCGGGCTGGAAGGCCGCTCCGGCGCTCGACCCGCTGAACGTGCGGTACCGCGAGTGCCGCGACTCGCCCGACCACGCCGACTCGACACCGATCGCCGTGCTGTTCGACGTCACGGGGTCGATGGGCGCGGTGCCGCGGATCATGCAGGGCAAGCTCGGCAAGCTGCACGGGCTGTTGCAGCGCAAGGGATACCTCGCCGACCCGCAGCTGCTGTTCGGCGGCATCGGGGACGCCGACAGCGACCGGGTGCCGTTGCAGGTCGGGCAGTTCGAGTCGGACAACCGCATGGACGAGCAGCTGCGCGACATCTTCCTCGAGGGCAACGGCGGCGGGCAGAAGAGCGAGTCGTACGAGCTGGCCGCGTACTTCATCGCGCGGCACGTGGTCACCGACGCGTGGCAGAAGCGCGGCCGCAAGGGCTACCTGTTCATCATCGGCGACGAGCTGAACAAGCCGCGGCTGGAGGCCCGGCACATCCGCCGCGTGATCGGGGACGAGGTCGCCCAGGACATCGACCCGGTGTCGGTGTACCGCGAGCTCGCCAAGAAGTGGCACGTCTACTTCATCCTGCCCAACCAGTCGTCGTACTTCCACGACGACAGCATCGGTGAGCACTGGCGGGCGATCCTCGGGCAGAACTTCCTCAAGCTCGACGACCCCGGCGCCGTGTGCGAGCTGATCGCCGCCACGATCGGCGTGGAGGAGAGCGTCGTGGACCTCGACCAGGCCCTGGCAGACCTCGCCGAGATCGGGTCGGTCACCGAGAGCGAGGCCGTCGGCAAGGCGCTGGCCACGGTCGGCGGCACCTCGCGCGCGGTCGTCGCCGCTCCGCTGGGCATCGACGGTCCCGACGACGTGAAGCTGAACTGACATGGACCGGGACCACGTCATCGTCGTCGGGCTCGGGTTCGGCGACGAGGGCAAGGGGGCCGTCGTCGACGCGCTGTGCGCGGACGGGCCGGTGTCGGCCGTCGTGCGGTTCAACGGGGGAGCGCAGGCCGCGCACAACGTGGTCGTCGACGGCCGGCACCACACCTTCAGCCAGTTCGGGTCGGGCACGCTCGCGGGCGTGCCGACCTGGCTGTCCCGGTTCGTGCTCGTCGAACCGATCGCGCTGGCGACCGAGTCGCGCGAGCTGGAGGCCATCGGCGTCGCCGACCCGCTGTCGCTGCTGTCGGTCGACGCCGGGGCGCTGCTCACCACGCCGTTCCACGTGGCCGCGAACCGGGCCCGCGAGAACGCCAGGGGCGCCGACCGGCACGGCTCGTGCGGCAAGGGGATCGGCGAGACCGTCTGGTACGGGCTGCTGGACGGTCACAAGCTCGGGGACGTGGTCGAGGAGCAGGAGGTGCTCGGCGAGCCGGGACCGGCGCCGACCGTCGGCGACTGCCTGGACCCGCGGGCGCTGCGGCGGAAGCTGGACGCGCTCGCCCGGTTCTACGAGCCGCTGATCGGCGCCGGGCCGGAGGTGGACGGGCTGGTCGAGCTCTACCGCGCGTTCGCGGACGCCGTCCGGATCACGACCGGTGACGAGGCGGGACGGCTGGCCGACTCGGGACGGCTCGTCTTCGAGGGCGCCCAGGGCGTCCTGTTGGACGAGACGTACGGCTTCCACCCGCACACCACCTGGTCGACCGTCGTGCCGCGCAACGCCCGTGAGCTGCTGCAAGGCCGTTCCGCACGGGTCCTCGGCGTGACCAGGACGTACCAGACCAGGCACGGCGCCGGCCCGTTGCCGACCGAGGACCCGGCCGTGCTCGCGAGGTTCCCGGAGCGGCACAACGGCACGGGCGAGTTCCAGGGCGCGTGGCGGGCCGGGCACCTCGACGCCGACCTGCTCCGCTACTCCGTCGATTGCTGTGGGGGTATCGACGGCTTGGCGGTCACGCACCTGGACGCCACCGGCCTGAAGGTCGCCGCCGGCGGCGAGCTGGCGGACATGCCTGATCCCATCGCCTACCTGGAGGGTCTGCTCGGCGTCGGCGTCCTCGTCGCCGCCACGGGCCCGACCAGGGCGGACTACGAGGTGCGGGAGAATCCACGACATGATCGAGTCGACTTTGGTGTCGGTGGACGTGATCGTGCTCCGGTTTGACCCGGAGGCGCGCGCGGTGCTCATCGGGGTCGCGGCCCGCGCGCAGGAGCCCTTCGCGGGCGACCTGGCCCTGCCCGGTGTCCTGCTGGGCAGGGGGGAGCGGTTGCGGGACGCGACCACCAGGGCCGTCACCGGCAAGCTGGGCCTCGCGGAGGAGTCTGTGACCGGGACGGGCCAGCTCGCCACGTTCGACGAGCCGTCGCGCGACCCGCGCGGCCCGACGCTGTCGATCGCGCTGTGGGCCACGGTGGCCGGTCCGTCCGGTGACCAGGCCGTCTGGCACCGGCTCGACGCCGTGCCCCCGCTGGCGTTCGACCACGACCGGATCGTCGCCGACTGCCGGCCGCTGCTGGCCGACCGGCTGTGGCGCGACGTGGCGTTCACCGCGGGCCTGCTCGGGCCGGAGTTCACCACCGCGCAGGCGCTCGACGTGACCGAGTCGCTGACCGGCGACCGCCCCTACCCGGCCAACCTGGGCCGCACGATGGACCGCGTGCCCGGCCTCGAACGCACCAGCGAGCACGCCGCGGCGTTGCCGAAGGGCGGCCGTCCGCCGCTGGTCTGGAAGTGGGTCAGCGGGGCAGTTCCGGCTTGAACAGCCAGCGCGTGAGCAGGTCGCGGTGCCCGGCCAGCGCCAGGAAGTCGTCGGTCGTCACGACGCCGTGCCGGTTGCGCGCGCACCACTCCCGCAGCAGCGCGAAGAACGAGTCGTCGCCCATCTCCCGGCGCAGCGCGTGCAACGTCAGCGCCCCGCGCTTGTAGACGCGGTCGTCGAACCACTCGTCCCGCTCCGGCCGGCCGATGACGATGTTCTGGGGCAGGCGCCGCAGCAGGTCGCGCGCACCGGCCGCGCACGCGTCCGTCGACCGGCCACCGGAGGCCTCGGACCACAGCCATTCCGAGTACGAGGCGAAGCCCTCGTTGAGCCAGATGTGCTCCCACGCGGCCAGCCCGACGGAGTTGCCGAACCACTGGTGCGCCAGCTCGTGCGCCACCAGCCGTTCGGAACCGCGGCGGCCGTCGACGTGGTTCGCCCCGAACGTCGACAGGCCCTGCGCCTCGACGGGAACGTCCAGCGCGTCGTCGGTCACCACGACCGAGTAGCCGGCGAACGGGTAGGGGCCGAACAGCGACGAGAACAGCGAGATCATCTGGTTCTGCCGCGCGAAGTCGTGCGCCACCAGCCGCTTGAGCCGGGGCGGCGCCCAGACGCCCGGTAACGCCTCGACGTACTGTCCGATCTGGACGGTCGCGAGGTAGGTGGCCATCGGCGACGCCATCGAGTACGTCCAGCGCGTCGTGCTGCCGGAGATCTTGCCGTCGACCAGGACACCGTTGCACACCACGGTGTACGGCGAGGGCGCGGTCACCTCGAGGTGGTAGGAGGCCTTGGACGACGGCTCGTCCAGGCACGGGAACCACGACGGCGCGCCGATCGGCTGCGACGCCACGATCGAGCCGTCGGTCAGCTCGTCCCAGCCCAGGTCGCCCCACTCGGGCGTCGAGATCGGACGGGGCGTGCCCGAGTACCGGACCTCGACGGAGAAGGCCCCCCGCACGGCCGCGCGCACGTTCAGGACGCCGCCGGCGTGCCCGTAGCGCGCGGGTCTGCCGTTCACCAGCACCCGCGAGATCCGCAGGGAGCCGAAGGACAGCGAGAACGACGACAGGGGAGCAGGACACGAGGCCTGCAGCACCGCGCGCCCCGAGAGGCGCGCGGAGTGCGGCTTGTAGTCCAGCTCCAACGCGTAATGGTGTACGGAGAAAGTCATGTCCACGCGGAGATCGGGTTGCCCAGCCAACGGGTTCCCGACGGTACATCCTCTCCGCGCATGACCAGCGAGGCGGGTCCGATCGTCGTGTACGCGCCGACGGACGCTCCGGGCAGCACGATGCCGTGCGGGCCCAAAGTGGATCCGGCGGCCAGCGACACCCGGTCCATCCGCAGGATGCGGTCGTGGAACAGGTGCGTCTGCACGACGCAGCCGCGGTTGACCGTCGCTCCGGCGCCCAGCGACACCAGGTCCGCCTCGGGCAGCCAGTACGACTCGCACCACACGCCGCGGCCGACGGACGCGCCGAGCGAGCGCAGCCACAGGTTCATGATCGGCGTGCCACCGGAGAACCCGATGAGCCACGGCACCGCGAGCACCTCGACGAACGTGTCCGCCAGCTCGTTGCGCCACACGAACGCCGACCACAGCGGGTACTCACGGGTCTTGAACCGGCCCACCAGCACCCACTTGGCGACCACCGCCACCAGGCACGCGGCCACGCCCGCGCCCAGCAGCACGACGCCCGACCACCAGAGCCCGAACTCCTTCAGCGCGAAGAGCACGCCCACGACCAGGGCCACGTTGAGCATCACCGGGACGAACCGGCACAGCTCGACCAGCGCCCGCGCCCACATCAGGTGCTTCGGCGGGTCGAACGTGCGCGACTGGTCCGCCACCTCGGCGGCCCGCGGGAGCTTCATCGGCGGCATGCCCAGGTACGACGAGCCGGCCTTGGCGCGCTTCGGGGCGGCCGACAGCACGCCGACGAGCCCGCCCTTGGGTACCGTGCGGCCGGGCGCGGTCATGCCCGAGTTGCCCAGGAACGCCCGCTTGCCCACGCGGGCGGTGGCGATGCGCAGCCAGCCGCCGCCGAGCTCGTAGGACGCGACCATCGTGTCGTCGGCCAGGAACGCGCCGTCGCCCACGCGGGTCATCTTCGGCAGCGCGACCACCGTGGACGCCTCGACGCCACGGCCGACCTTCATGCCCAGCAGCCGCAGCCACACGGGCGTGAACAGCGACGCGTACAGCGGGAACAGGGCCGAGCGGGCGTTGTTCATCAGCCGCTCGGTCGTCCACGCCTGCCACGCCACGCGGCTGTGCACGGGGTAGTGGCCCTCGCGCATGCCGATGCCGAGCAACCGCACGGCGACCAGCACCAGCAGCGCGTACGAGCCGAACCAGATCACCGAGGCGACGGGGACGTCCCACAACGCGCTGGTGAGCGTCACCGGCCGGCGCAGCACGTAGAGCACGGCCGGAGCCGCCGCGAGCAGCGGCAGGGCGGCCAGCAGGCCGGACGAGACGCCGTACATCAGGTTCCAGAACCGCGACCGCTCCGGACGGCGCGACGGGAACGAGCGCGCCGCCTTGCCCTCGCGGATCGCCGGGACGCCCGCCCAGCGCTGGCCGGTCGGCACGGAGCCGACGACACCGGAACCGGGAGCGATCTCGGCCCGCTTGCCGATCTTCGCGCCGGGGAACAGCGTGCTGCGCGCCCCGACGGTCGCGCCCGCGCCGATCCGGATGCGGCCGACGCGCAGCCGGTCGCCGTCCAGCCACCAGCCGGACAGGTCGACCTCGGGCTCGACGGCGGCGCCGCGGCCGACCTTCAGCATGCCCGTGACCGGCGGCAACGAGTGCAGGTCGACGCCGGGACCGATCTTCGCGCCGAGCGCCCGCGCGTAGTGCGTGACCCACGAACCGGACAGCTCGGTGGCCCGCGACATCTGCGCCAGCATCTCGGCGGTCCACAGCCGCAGGTGCACGGACCTGCCGCGCGGGTACTCGCCGGGCTTCAGGCCGCGCAGCAGCAGCCGCGCGCCACCGGCGGAGATCGCCAGGCGCCCGGCGGGGCTCAGGAACACCACGGCGCCGGCCGCGACCCACCACCACGAGACGGAGGTCCAGCCCAGCACGTTCGACAGCGCCGTCAGCGCGACGACCCAGCGCGCGCCGGAGATCGTCAGCAGCGGGATCATCAGCAGCGTCTGGACCAGGCCGGTCCAGCGCGGCGTCGGCGCGACCTCGTGCACCTCGGCCGTCTGCCCGTACGACTCCAGGCGCCGGGCGAGCTCGTAGAGCGTCGGGTTCTGGTAGACGTCCGACACCGACGTGCTCGGGTAGCGCGTGCGGACCATCGAGACGAGCTGCGCGGCGCCCAGCGAGCTGCCGCCGGACGAGAAGAAGTTCGCGTCCTCGGACGCGGGCCCGGAGCCGAGCACGGCGGCCCACTGCTCCGCGAGCCAGCCTTCGAGCCCCGAGAACACCACGCCAGCGGTGTCCATCGACTCCAGCGGCCACGGCAGGGCGGCGCGGTCGACCTTGCCGGACGTGCGGGTGGGCAGCGTCTCGACCACCGCGATCAGCGGGACGAGGGCGGCGGGCAGCTCGGCGCGCAGGTGCTCGACGGCCTCTTCCTGGTCGAACTCGCCGTCGGTCACCACGTAGCCGACGAGGACCTGGTTGCCGCCCCGCGTCGTGCGCACGGCCGCCGCGGCGCCGGCGATGCCCGGCAGCGCCGCCAGCGCGGCGTCCACCTCGCCCAGCTCGATGCGCCGGCCGCCGAGCTTGATCTGCTCGTCCGCGCGGCCCAGGAAGACGAGGCCCTCCGGCTCGGCGCGGACCACGTCACCGCTGCGGTAGGCGCGGTCCCAGCCCATCGAGGGCAGCGGCGCGTACTTCTCGGTGTCCTTGGCGACGTCGAGGTAGCGGGCCAGGCCGACGCCGCCGATGACCAGCTCGCCGGACTCGCCCATGGGCACGACCTCGCCCTGCGGGTCGACGACGACGAGCTCCCAGCCGTCCAGCGGCAAGCCGATGCGGACGGGGCCCTCCCCGGTCATCCGCGCGGCGCAGGCGACGACGGTGGCCTCCGTCGGCCCGTAGGTGTTCCAGACCTCGCGGCCGGGCACGGCGAGCCGTTCGGCCAGCTCCGGCGGGCAGGCCTCACCGCCGAAGATCAGCAGCCGCACGTCGTCGAGCGCCTCGACCGGCCACAGCGCGGCCAGCGTCGGCACCGTGGAGACGACGGTGATCTCCTGCTCGACCAGCCACGGGCCGAGGTCCATCCCGGTGCGCACCAACGACCTCGGCGCGGGCACCAGGCAGGCGCCGTGCCGCCACGCGAGCCACATCTCCTCGCAGGAGGCGTCGAACGCGACGGAAAGCCCCGCCAGCACGCGGTCTTCCGGCCCGATGGGCTCGTCACGCAGGAACAGCCCCGCCTCGGCGTCCACGAACGCGGCGGCGCTGCGGTGCGTCACGGCGACGCCCTTGGGCTTGCCGGTCGACCCGGACGTGAAGATGATCCACGCGTCGTTGTCGAGGCCGGGCTCGCCGGGCATGCCGAGCGGAGTGCCGTGCAGCGCAAGGGAACGACCCTCGCCGAGCACGGCGCTCACCTGCGCCTCGCCGAAGACGAGCTCGGCCCGTTCGTCGGGGTCCTCGAAGTCGACGGGCACGTAGGCCGCGCCGGCGGCGAGCGTCGCGAGGATCGAGACGTAGAGGTCGGCGGTCCCGGACGGTACGCGGATGCCGACCCGGTCGCCGACCCCGACACCGTCGGCGGCGAGCTTTTCCTTGAGCTCCAGTACTTCCGTGAGCAGTGCGCGGTAACTCAGCGCGGTGGTGCCGTCGTCGACGGCCAGCGCTTCCGGGTGCCGTTCGGCACTCGTGCGCAGGATGTCCAGGAGCGTGCGCGGGGTGGGCGCCTCGCCTGCCGTGAACATCGATCGAAGGACAACGGGTTCAGCCGCAATGGTCACTTGAGCGTCACTTCTCACCCTCTCGGCGAACTTGCAGACCTGCCACTTTACCTGTGCTTAACGAACTACCGCTGTCCCGAGTAGGTCGACTCACAGGTGACCTCAGTCACCGCAACACTTTCGAGTGACTTGCGGGCGTTGTGGCGGGCCAGGTTGAACTCCCGCCAGTCCTGCTCGACGACGCGATCCTTCAACCACCGCAAGGAACACGACCGTTGCGGCTCGGGCAACCGGACGAGCGCCTGCACCGCGTCCTCCGACAGTTCCGACAGGTACTCCGTGTCGATCTTCTTCGTCGCCTCGAACCGCGACACGTTGTAGTCGGCGACCACCCGTTCGGGGTTCAGCATCACCACGGCGAGGAAGAACGCGGCACCGGTCGCGACGATGGCCTTCGGCAACCACTTGGCGCGCAACGTGATCCCGCTCGCGATGACCATCACGTACACGACGGCCAGCCACACCTCGCACGACGCGACGAGCAGCCGCAGCACCGTCCACCCGTACGCCTGCTGGTAGAACCACATGCGGCTCAAGGCACTCGCGACGATGACGAGCGTGAGAACAGCCAGTGAACCGAGGAGAACCCGCAGCCACAACTGTTCCCGCGCGGTCTTCTTGACCGCGAACCGCGCCACGCCCGCGATGACGCCGAGCGTCAGGATCGTCACCCACAGCAGCTGCCAGAAGCCGGACCTCGCGTACTCCGCGAACGTGACGCCCGCCGTCTTCATCACATAAGCCTCACCACCGAACAGAACCGCGAGCTGCGTGCCCACGAACCCGGTGAACAGCAACACGAGCACGCCCACCGGCAACCCGTAGTCCTTGAGCCGCAACGTTCCCGGCTTCGCCTCGGCGTCCTCGTTGATCGCCGGCGGCGCCGTCACGAGGTAGCACGCGCCCAGCGCCCCGAGCGCCGCGACGACCCCGAAGAACCCCATCCGCACGTAGACGCCGACTTCGAGGTCCGGCACGAGACCTTCGAGGAAGTCGTTGAACCCCTTGTCCGCGCCCGCGAGCAACGACCCGAACACCAGCAGCAGCAAACCCGCCACACCCGCGGAGAGGAACGGCCGGACCCCGATCGGCCCGCGCCGGCTCAACCCCTTGGCGGCCCAGGGGATCGACCGCATGCTCGCGAGCCCCACCCCGATCGCGCCGAACACGAGCCCCTTGACCGTCCGCCCGCCCGCCATCGCGATCGACCCGCAGACCATCGACGCCAGCACGCTCAACGGGAAGATCCACTCGGCGGCCCGCAGGAACCCCATGGCGAGGAACGCCAGCGCCGCCGCCAGCCACAACGCCCGCTCGACCGTCGGCCTGCCGGCGTGGAACAGCACCGCCCCCACGGCGCACAGGCCGGCGAGGAACCAGCCGATGCCGTTGCCGGGAGGGGCCAGGAACGCACCGGCGAGGCCCGCGACCAGGCCGATGAGCAGGACCTGGGCGGGGGCGCCGGTCGTCGGCGGCTTCCACCACGGCATGAAGGGGACGCCAGGGGCGGACATGACGACCTGCGGGGTGGGGTGGCGGGGCGGGCCCTGCCACGGTGAGGGCGGGGGGAGGGTGGCGGTGGCCACCTGGGCCGGTTGGGGTTTGGGGGCGGTGGGGTCGGCCTGGATGGGGTCGGCCTGGGTGGGGGCTTCGGGCTTGGTGGCCTCGGCCACCGGCTTGCCGGTCGCCACCGGCTTGCTCGCCGCCTTGTCCGCCGGTCCGCTCGTCAGCGGATCTTGTCGGACCCCCTGAGTAGGTTGAGATGCAGGGGTTCCCGGCTCGGGGGTACCCCTGCGAGAGCCTGCCTCGTCAGCGGCCAGGTGGCGCGGCTCGTCGCTGACGACCGGCTCTGCGTCGCCATCCGCGGTGGGCTTCACCTTCGCCGGGCCCTCGGCGACCGGCTTCTCCGCCTTCTCGGCGGGATCCACCTCCACCGCGTCCTCCGCCGGGCCCTCGGCCACCGGCCGGTACCCCACCTTCCGGAACTGCCGGTACTTCCGCCGCTCCACCCGCCCACCAGACGAGTCCCCGCCAGGCGCGGACTCGCGCGGCGAGTCGGGCCCCGAACCGGTCTCTGAGTCAGTCATGTCGTCTCTCCCAAGCCCGAAAAGGGCGTGCGTCACCGTCACACCGGCCGGGAAGGCGCGGTGCGCTCAAGAACTCAAGAACGAAGGTCGGTCAGCGGGGCAGGGTCACCCGGATGCACGATCCGGGGTCCACGACGGCGATCGTCCCGCCGTGCAGGTCCACCACCCAGCGGGCGATGGCGAGGCCGAGGCCGGTCCCGCCACCTCCCGCCCGCTCCCCGCGGGTGAACCTCTCGAAGATCCGCGACCGGTCGGCCAGGGCGATGCCCGGCCCCTGGTCGCGCACCTCCAGCACCACGGACGAGCCGGACGACGACCCGGTCACGGACACCAACCCCCCGGTGGGTCCGTGCCGGGCCGCGTTGTCCACCAGGTTCACCAGCACCTGGTGCAGCCGTTCCCCGTCGGCGAGGACGGAGAGGTCGCCGGGGACGTCGATCGAGAACGTGGCCGAGGGGGCCGCCACGGCTGCCTCCGCCACCACGTCGGCGACCAGCGATGACACCGACAGCGTCTCGCGGTTCAGGGACAGGACCCCGGCGTCGATCTTCGACAGGTCGAGCAGCTCGGTCACCAGCCGGCCGAGCCGCTCGGTCTGGGCCAGTGCGGTCTTCATGGTCGCGGCATCGGCGGCAGCCACCCCGTCCACCACGTTCTCCAGCACGGCCTGCAACGCCGAGATCGGAGTCCGCAGCTCGTGGGACACGTTCGCGATCAGCTCGCGGCGTTGCTGGTCGGCGGCAGCCAGGTCGGCCGCCATCACCGTGAACGCCTCCGCGAGCTGGCCGACCTCGTCCGACGACGTGGCCCGCACCGACCGCGAGTAGTCGCCGGAGGCCATCGACCTGGCCGCGGCGGTCATCTGCCGCAACGGCGAGGTCATGCCGTGCGCCAGCAGCTGCGACGTCAACAGACCCAGGACCAGGGCCATCAGGGTCGTCCGCGGCGGCAGCCACCCCGTCGAGTAGCGGAAGTACGCGAACGACACGCACCCCGACACCACGATCACGATGCCGAGCTTGAGCTTGATCGACCGCACCGAGTCCAGCGGGCGCGGCAACAGGTCCAAAAAATCAAGAAACTTCTTCACCGGGGCACCTCCAGCGCGTACCCCACGCCGTGCACGGTCCTGATCAGGTCGGCCCCGAGCTTGCGCCGCAGCGCCTTCACGTGGCTGTCGACCGTCCGCGACGACGCCCCCTCGTGCCAGCCGCAGGCCTCCGCGAGCAGGCGTTCCCGTGCCTGCACGGCAGAGGGCCGTTCGGCGAGGAACACCAGCAGGTCGTACTCGGTGGGCGTCAGGTGCGCCTCGACGCCGGCCCTGCGCACGCGGCGCGCGGCCAGGTCGATCACCAGGTCGCCCAGCTCCAGCGACTGCGACGACACCGCCCGCGAGACGCGGCGCAGCAGCACGTGCACACGGGCCGCCAGCTCGCGCATCGAGAACGGCTTCGTCAGGTAGTCGTCGGCCCCCACGGCGAGACCGACCAGCAGGTCCGTCTCGTCCCCCCGCGCGGTCAGCATCAGCACCGGCACGGACCGCGACGCCTGGATCCGGCGGCACACCTCGAGCCCGTCGAACCCCGGCAGCATCACGTCGAGGACCACCAGGTCGGGCAGGAACGCCGCCGCCTGGGCCACCCCCGACGGGCCGTCGTGGGCCACCGCCACCACGAACCCCTCCGCCCGCAGCCGCGCGGCCACGGACTCGGCGATCGTGATGTCGTCCTCCACGACGAGCACCCGGCGCTGACCTGTCATGACGGCGACTTTATGGGTAGGTCGTGGAGGACGGCGGGACAAGTTGTGAAGATCGTGTGCAGAACCTGGAGGTAGGTTCGCACCATGAACGTCCTCGAAGCGGTCCTGGAGAGGATCACCTACGCCAACGAGGACAACGGCTACACCGTCGCCAAGGTCGACACGGGCAGAGGTGACCTGGTCACGGTGGTCGGCGCGCTGCTCGGCGCGCAGCCGGGCGAGTCCATCCGGATGCGCGGCCAGTGGGGCTCGCACCCGCAGTACGGCAAGCAGTTCCACGTCGACGACTACACGACGATCCTGCCCGCGACGATCCAGGGCATCCGCCGCTACCTCGGCTCCGGCCTGATCAAGGGCATCGGGCCGGTGCTCGCGGACAAGATCGTCACGCACTTCGGCGTCGCCGCGCTCGACGTCATCGAGCACACGCCCGAGCGGCTGATCGAGGTCCCGAAGCTCGGCCCCAAGCGCACCAAGCTCATCGCGGACGCCTGGGAGGAGCAGAAGGCCATCAAGGAGGTCATGGTCTTCCTCCAGGGCGTCGGCGTGTCGACCAGCCTCGCCGTCCGCGTCTACAAGCAGTACGCGGACAAGTCCATCGAGGTCGTCCGGGAGGAGCCGTACCGGCTGGCGAGCGACGTCTGGGGCATCGGCTTCAAGACCGCCGACGTGATCGCGAAGGCCGTCGGCATCCCGCACGACAGCCCCCAGCGGGTCAAGGCCGGCCTGCAGTTCACGCTGTCCGAGGCCACCACCGGCGGCAACTGCTACCTGCCGGAACAGGCGCTCATCGCCGAGGCCATCAAGATCCTCCAGGTCGACGCGGGCCTGGTCATCGACTGCCTGGCCGAGCTCGTCGAGGAGGAGGGCGTCGTCCGCGAGGAGCTGCCCGACGACGAGATCGCCATCTACCTCGTCCCGTTCCACCGCGCGGAGATCTCGATGGCCGCGCAGCTCAAGCGCCTCCTGCACACCGACGACGACCGGATGCCGAGCTTCCAGGGCGTCGACTGGGACAAGGCCTTCGCCTGGCTCGGCACCGAGCTCGAACAGCACCAGGCCGACGCCGTGAAGCTCGCGCTCACGAAGAAGGTCGCGGTCCTCACCGGCGGACCCGGCTGCGGCAAGAGCTTCACCGTCCGCTCGATCGTCCGGCTCGCCCAGGCCAAACGCGCCAAGATCGTCCTCGCCGCGCCCACCGGCCGTGCCGCCAAGCGCCTCACCGAGCTGACCGGCCACGAGGCCCGCACGGTGCACCGGCTGCTGGAGCTCAAGCCCGGCGGCGACGCGGCGTACGACCGCGACCACCCGCTCGACGCCGACCTGGTCGTCGTGGACGAGGCGTCGATGCTGGACCTGCTGCTGGCCAACAAGCTCGTGAAGGCCGTCCCGCCGGGCGCCCACCTGCTGCTCGTCGGCGACGTCGACCAGCTGCCGTCCGTCGGCGCCGGCGAGGTGCTGCGGGACGTCCTGGCGCAGGGCAGCCCGGTCCCGAACGTCCGGCTCACGCACATCTTCCGGCAGGCCCAGGAGTCCGGCGTCGTCACGAACGCCCACCGCATCAACAGCGGCTACTACCCGATCGTGCAGGGGATGCCGGACTTCTTCCTCTTCGCGACGGACGAGGCCGAGGAGGCGGCGGCGATGACGGTCGACGTCGTCGCGAACCGCATCCCGCGCAAGTTCCGGCTCGACCCGCGCAAGGACATCCAGGTGCTCGCCCCGATGCACCGCGGCCCGGCCGGCGCGGGCGCGCTCAACACCGTGCTCCAGGAGGCGCTGACGCCGTCGCGGGACAACCTGCCGGAGAAGCGCTTCGGCGGCAGGGTGTTCAAGCTCGGCGACAAGGTCACGCAGATCCGCAACAACTACGACAAGGGCCGCAACGGCGTCTTCAACGGCACCCTCGGCGTCGTCATCGCCCTCGACACCGTCGAGCAGAAGCTGACGATCCGCACCGACGAGGACGAAGAGGTCGACTACGAGTTCTCCGAGCTGGACGAGCTCAGCCACGCCTACGCCATGACCATCCACCGCTCACAGGGCAGCGAGTACCCGTGCGTCGTCATCCCGGTCACGACCAGCGCGTGGATGATGTTGCAGCGCAACCTGCTCTACACCGCCGTCACGCGCGCGAAGAAGCTCGTCGTGCTGGTGGGCAGCAAACGCGCCATCGGCCAGGCCGTCAGGACGGTCGGCGCGGGCCGCCGCCACACGGCGCTGGCCCACCGACTCCGCACTACACCGACACCAGGAAGTCGGTGATCAGCCGCGCCCACGGCCCGGCCGACTCCGCCGCGATCGCGTGCCCGCAGGGGAGGTCGGTGTACCGCGAACCGGGCACGAGGCCCGCGACCTCCTTGCCGAGGTCGGGCGACAGCAGCCGGTCGCCCGACGCGCCGATCACCAGCGTCGGCTGGGTGATCCGCGGCAACGCACCGGTGAGGTCGATCCGCGTGAGCAGCTCGAGGTGGGCGGGGGAGCCGGGCGGCAGGCTCGCGCTGATCAGCTCGGCGAGGCCCTCCAGCTGCGCGGGGGAGAGCCGGGCCAGGTACTGCTCGCTGCACATCACCGCGAGGATGAACCTGGCCAGCTCCTCGGGCGGCCCGTCGAGCAGCTCCGCCCAGCGGTCGGACGTCGCCCTCGCCGCCGCGTCGAGCTTCACGAACGGCGCGCTGAGCACCAGCCCGCGCACCCGCTCCGGGTGGCGGACGGCCGCCGTGACGGCGACCGCGCACCCCATCGAGTAGCCGGAGACGAAGAACGACTCGTGCCCGGCGCCGGTCACGACGTCCACCAGCTCGTCCGCGAGCGCCTCCAGCTCGAGCGGCCGCGTGCCGCCCGGTGATCGGCCGGAGCCGGGCAGGTCCGGGGCGACGACGGTGAAGTGCCGCGACAGCGCCGGCAGGACCGGCCCGTAGTTGGCCTGGACGCTGCCTCCCGCGCCGTGCACGAGCAGCAGGGCCGGGCCCGCGCCCTGGACCAGGGTGGACAGGCCGGTCATGCGGGAACCCCCAGGTTTCGTCAGTCCATGCTGCGGACGATGGTCGGCTCCAGACCCTCGTCGTCGTCGGCGACAGAACCGCGCCAGGGGAACGAAATCTCAGCGACACCGTCGTTGTAGAGATGATCCATGGCTGGAGCTCCCGCTTCTTCCGCGTGTGGGTGTGTGCGAACCTCGCTGTCCGTCGAGTCGGTTTCGGCTTCACTGCACAATAACCGCTGCGGTGCTGGGACAAATGGTATTGATTTTCGTCACATCGCGCCAAGTGGCCGCTTTCGGCGTCCCAAGAACCGGACGGTAATCATCCGGTCGGTCGAACGAGGTGGCGCCGCCCAGCCGAACGCCCGATGATCGTCGATCATGCGGTCCGCCCTCGCCCTGATCACCTGTCTCGCGCTCCTGCTGAGCCCCTCACCAGCACCGGCCGACGGTCCACAAGCGACTCACGTGCTGCGCGTGCCCGCGCCCAAGGGCGAGGCGGCCCAACGGTTGCTCGGCCTGGGCTACGACGTGCTGGAACAGCGCGACGGCGACGACCTGTTCGTCGCCGGCGACCCGCACACCGCCGCGAGGCTCGCCGCCGACGGCTTCCGGTCCTCCGTGGAGTCCGTGCGGCCGCCGTCGCAATGGACGCCGCGGTCTCTCAGCGACGCGACCTACTACGGCGGCTACCGGACCGTCACCGCGCAGCTCGCCCATCTCGACGAGACCGCCGCGGCCCATCCCGGCCTGGCGACGGTCGTCGACTACGGCGATTCCTGGCGCAAAACGCAGGGCGGCGGCGGATATGACCTGAAAGCGCTCTGCATCACGAAGAAAAGGCCTGGTGACTGCGCGTTGACGCCGTCCGCGCCCAAGCCGCGCCTGTTCGTGATGGGCCAGCTGCACGCCCGCGAGATCACCACCGGCGACATGGCGTGGCGGTTCATCGACGACCTGGTCGGCTCCGACCTCACCGCGCTGCTCGACGACCTGGAGGTCTGGGTCGTGCCGATCGCGAACCCCGACGGCGTCGAGATCGTGGAGTCCGGCGGCGACACGCCGGTCCTGCACCGCAAGAACGCCCACGGCACGTGCGCGAGCGGCCCGCTCGGCGTCGACCTCAACCGCAACGCCGGTTCGCACTGGGGCGAGGTCGGCTCGTCCACGAACCGGTGCAGCGAGACCTACCAGGGCACGCGCGCCGACTCCGAGGTCGAGGTGCGGGCGCTGGAGTCGTTGTGGCGCAAGCTCTACCGCGACACCCGCGCACCCGGCGACACCGCGGCCGCCGCGCCGGACACCACCGGCGCCGTGGTCTCCATGCACAGCTACGGCGACTACGTGCTGTTCCCGTGGGGCTGGAGCACCCAGAAGACCGGCAACGACGCCGCGCTGCGCGCGATGGCCCAGGACATGGCGTCGCTGTCCGGGTTCACCGCGGGCCAGCCCGGCGAGCTGCTCTACAACTCCTCCGGCGCCACGGACGACTGGGTGTACGACGACCTGGGCGTGCCGAGCTTCGTCTGGGAGATCGGGGCGGCGTCGGGCAGGTGCGGCGGGTTCGTGCCGCCGTTCTCGTGCCAGGCGGACGTGCACTGGCCGAAGGTGCGGCCGATGCTCGTCTCGGCCATGAAGGCGGCGAAGCACCCGTACTGAGCGCGAACGGAGCAAGATGATCTCGACGACGCAGGACCTCGACACGTTCGTCACGGCGCTGGCGAGCGGGAAGCTGCTGAAGCCGGCGCAGCAGGCCGAGCTGACCAGGACCACGGCCGTGCCACGGCGGTGGCATCCCCCGGCTGCTCGTCGCAGCTGCTGACGACGCCGGACACGAAGAAGCGGCTGGAGCTCAACGCCACCAGCGCACCCGTCGAAGGCGACCTGGAAGACGCGTTCGACAAGCTGCTGACCGCGGTGTTCCGCTGATCCCGGGCATGCGAAAGGGGAGCTGGGCTGACCAGCTCCCCTCCCGGCGTTGCTGAAGAACTACCCGAGGGCGTTCTTCATCGCGGTGATCAACTCTCCGTTCGCGGTGTCACCCGTGAGCTCCCAGAAGAACGCTCCACCGAGACCCTGGCTGCGGGCCCACTGGATCTTGCTGGTGATCGTCTGCGGGGTATCGTAGCTCCACCACTGGCCGTTGCAGAACGCGTAGGCCGTACCGGCGATCGTGCCCGTGGCGGGGCACTTCGTCTTGAGGACCTTGTAGTCCTCGATGCCCTGCTCGAACGTGCCGGGAGCCGGGCCGGTCGCGGTGCCGCCGGGCGCCGCCTGGGTCACGCCCTGCCAGCCGCGGCCGTAGAAGCCGATGCCGAGCAGGAGCTTGCTGGCGGGAACGCCCTTGCTGCGCAGCTTCGAGATCGCGGCCTCGCTGTTGAAGCCGGCGGTCGGGATGCCGCTGTACGACGTGAGCGGGGAGTGCGGAGCCGTCGGGCCCTGGGCCGCCCACGCACCGAAGTAGTCGTACGTCATGACGTTGTACCAGTCGAGGTACTGCGCGGCGGGGCCGTAGTCAGCGGCGTCGATCTTGCCGCCGTTGGAGCCGTCCGCCGTGATCGCCGAGGTGACCAGGTAGTTCTGGCCGAAGCGGGCACGCAGCGCCTGCATCAGGTTCTTGTAGGCCGCCGGACCGCTCGTGTCGCAGGACAGACCACAGGCGTTCGGGTACTCCCAGTCGATGTCGATGCCGTCGAACAGGTTCGCCCAGCGCGGGTCCTCGAGCAGCTTGTAGCAGGAGTCGGCGAACGCGGCCGGGTTCTGCGCCGCCTGGCCGAAGCCGCCGGACCAGGTCCAGCCACCGAACGAGTACAGGACCTTGAGGTTCGGGTACTTCTTCTTCAGCTTGAGCAGCTGGTTGAAGTTGCCCCGCACCGGCTGGTCCCACGTGTCGGCGACGCCGTCCACGCTCTCGGCGGCCGTCATGGCCTTCTCGAGCGCCGGGTACGACTCACCGATGGTGCACTGGCCGTTGGTCACGTTGCCGAACGCGTAGTTGATGTGCGTCAGCTTGCTCGCCGAACCCGAGGTGTCGATGTTCTTCACCTGGTAGTTGCGAGCCGGGTAGACGCCCCACTCCGCGAAGTAACCCAGGTTGACCTTGCCGGGAGGCGGCGGGTTGCCCGTGGTGGTGGTCGTCGTGGTGGTAGTGGTCGTGGTGCTGGTGGTGGTCGACGTCGTGGTCGTGGTGGTCGGGTTCGTCCCACCCGCCTCGCACGACGCGCCGTTGAGCTTGCAGTTGGTCGGCGCACCGAACGTGCCGGTGTACGCGCCGTTGAAGCCGAAGCTCACCGAGCCGCCGACACCGACGCTGCCGTTCCAGGTGTTCTTGACCGTGACGGTCTGACCGCTCGCGGTGTACGAGCCGTCCCACAGCGAGGTGACGCGGTGGTTGGCCGGCAGGGTGAACTCGACGGTCCACGACGTCAGGGCCGCCGCGGAGTTGTTCGTGATCGTGTACTTGCCCTCGAAGCCCGTTCCCCAGTCCGAACCCTTGGAGAACGTGGCGGACACGCCACCGGCGCCGCTGGCAGCGGGCACGACGACAATGCCGAGGACCATCGCGGCGACCGCCGCGAAGAGTGCAGCTAGATGCCATCGGAACTTGGACATCGGACTCCTAGTCGCAGGGGGTTAACCGAACCTTGTGGTTTAGACCACTTGAAGGTCAAGGTCTAGACCTCTTCCGTCACTCGAACGGAGTAGTCGAAACCGGTATCGGAAATCCCGCGATGTCGTTCCGCCTCAAAGAGGTTCGTGCAATTTGCAGTCAGCCGATCGCGCGTTCCGCACCCCACGCCGCGATGTCCTCACGGCTCTGCAGCCCGAGCTTCTCCCGCAGCCGCTGCAGCCGCGACGCCACCGTCCGCACGGAAACGTTCAAGCGGTTCGCGATCTGCTGGTTCGTCAACCCGGACGCGAGCAGGGCGATCACTCGCCGCTCGTGGTCGTCCAGCGCCTCGCCGGCCGTGCGGTCGAGCCAGACGTCGTCCTGGATGAACGCCTCGGTCTCCGCGGCGGTCAACGGCGTGGAAGCGGCCTCGGCACGGGCGACGGGCAGCATCAGCCGTGCGGTGCGCATGGCCCCGGCGACCTTCTCCGCCCAGAACGGATCCGGCACCACGCCCACGGAACGCCTGAGCGCGCGTCCCGTCGCCTCGAGCCGCAGAGCGCGCTCGGCCTGACCGCGCATCAACGCGACGACAGCCAGTCCCTCCAGGGCGTCCGGCGCGGTCAGCGGGTTGATCCCGTCCATCCGCAGCGCCTCCTGGAAGGCGTGCTCGGCCTCGTCCAGGTCGCTCTGCACCAACGCCACGGCACCGCGCGTGGTGAGAGCGGAGGCGATGCGCGCGGGCATGCCCGACGCGCGCGAGATCGGCAACGCCTTCATGACGTCCTTCTCGGCGCGTTCGTGCCTGCCGAGCGAGAGCGACGTGCGCGCCAGGTCCACCAGGCACTTCGCCCGCGCCAGCGGCTCGCCCAGCAGCTCGGCGACCCGCAGGCACTCGGTGTTGTTCTGCGCGGAGGCCTCCCACTCACCCGACGACTGCTGCACCGCCGCCAGCGTGCTGCGCGAGCTCATCAGCAGCGCCGGCAGCCCGAGCGCGCGCACCAGCCGCGACGCCTCGGCGGACAGCTCGGCGGCCTCGGCGTGGTCGCCCTGCTCGGCGGCGAACCGGGCGGCGTGGTTGAGCGCCACGCACCGGTAGTCGTCGCGAGTGGACGGTCGCCGCAGCGCGTCGCGCAACATCACCCGCGCCTGCCCGAGTCGCCCGCTGCGGGCCGCGCAGTCGGCGAGGGCCGTGGTGAGCAGCAGCAGCCGTTCGTCGGCGCGGTCGGCCGCCCACTCCACGGTGCCGAGCAGGCTGTCGACGTGGGTGTCGAGCTTGAGCTGGACCTCCGCCGGCACCGACAGCGGCGCCGTGAGCAGCACGTCCGAGAGGTCGGTGAACCAGCGGGCCAGCGCCTCGTAGGCGATGTCGAGCTCACCGGCCGCCAGCAGCTTCTCCCTGGCGTGCAACCGGATCGACTCGAGCTGCCGGAACCGGGTCGCGCCGCTCACGGCGGTGAGCAACGACTTCGCCCGCAACCGCGAGAGGACGTCGAGCACGGGTTCGGCCGACCGTTCCGACGAGCACACCTCGGTGGCCGCGGCCAGGTCGAACCCGCCGTCGAACACCGACAGCCGGCGCAGCGCGAACTGCTCGTCCGGCGCGAGCAGCCGGTAGCTCCAGTCGATCGCCTCGCGCAACGAGCGCTGGCGGGCCGGGGACTTCCGGCAGCCCAGCGTCAGCAGCTCCAGCGGCTCGTCCATGCGGTCGCAGATGTCCGCCACCGGCAGCAGCTGCACCCAGCGCGCCGCCAGTTCGATCGCGAGGGGCATGCCCTCCAGCCGTGCGCACAGCAGCGCCACCGCGGCGGTGTTGTCGGCCGTCAGCCGGAACTCGGGCTGGCGTTCGCGGGCCCGTTCCACGAACAGCTTCACCGCCTCGGACCGCGGTGCGGCCGTCGCGACCAGGTCGCGGTCCGTCGACGGCACCGACAGGCCCTCGACGGGGAAGCTCACCTCACCGGTGATCCACAGCGCCTCGCGCGAGGTCGCCAGCACCCGGACGCCGGGGCAGCGGTTCAGCAGCACGTCGGTGAGCTCGGCGCACGTGTCGAGGAGGTGCTCGCAGTTGTCGAGGACCACGACCACCTTCATGTTGACGAGCGTCTCGACCACGGTGTCGCGCAACGGTTCGTCGGGCTGGGCGAGAACGCCGAGCGCCTGGGCCAGCGTCGGCAGGACGTCCTGCGGGTCGGTGACCTCGCCGAGTTCCACGAGCAGCACCCGGTCCGTCCGCCCGCGCCGCAACCGCCCCGCCGTCTCCAGCGCCAGCCGCGTCTTGCCCGCGCCCGCACTGCCGACCAGCGTCACGAGACGGTGCCGGCGCAGCAGCTGGTCGAGCTTCGACAGCTCCTGCTGACGGCCGACGAACGTGTCGCGCGCCGCCGGCAGGTTCGACAGCACCCGCAGGTTCTGCCTGGTGACGGGCGCGGGAACGGTCGCACGGCGGCGGTAGGCCCGCTGGCGGCACGCGTTGGAGCAGTAGGACCTGCGCTGCTCGGAGCCAGGCAGCTCGCCGGCGCACAGCGCGCAACGTCCGGTGCTGGTCATGAGTCCTTCTCCTCCAGCCGTAACGGCAGGGCGTTCGCGTCTCGCGCCGGCGGAGGCGCAGGTCGGGAGGCGTGTGCCGGCCCGTGCAACCCGTTACGCCCCTGTGTGCGCGAGACGGTTCGCGACCTGGTCGTTATGCCTGCCTTCCGGTGGCCCTCGTTCGGGAACAAACTGGTGACTGGTCCGGTCTGACAGGGAGCACGCATGACGTTGACACCGAGCACCTCGTGGGCGACCGGAGGTCTGCAGCTGGTGGACAAGCCGCGCACGGTCACCGTCGGCATCGCCGACGCCGAGGTCCTGGTCCGCACGGGGGTCCGCGGCGTGCTGGAGCGGTCCGGCGGGGTCGCGGTCGTCGGCGAGGCGGCCGACGGCGCCGCCGCACTGGAGCTCGCGCGCCGCCACCGCCCGCAGGTGCTGCTGATGGACGCGGCGATGCCCGGCATGGAAGGCCTCGCGGCGGTGCGCATGATCCGCCGGCACGTGCCCGGCACGCAGGTGATCATGCTGTGCACCCCGCACACCGAGGAGATGCTCTTCCCCGCGTTGCGGGCGGGTGCGGCGGGATTCCTGTTCAAGAACGGCGAACCCGACGCGCTGGCCGGCGCGGTGCGCGCGGTCGCCGCCGGGGAGGCGATGCTCTCGCCGTCCGCGACGCGCGCGTTGATCGACCACTTCACCGGCGCCGACTCGGAACGCCGTGACGCCGCGCGCGGCCGCATCAGCCTGCTCACCCGGCGGGAGCAGGAAGTGCTGGTGTACCTGGCGCAGGGCATGGCGAACGCGCGCATCGCTCGGCTCATGTACCTCTCGGAGGGGGCCATCAAGGCCCACGTCAGCCGACTGCTGACGAAGCTGCGGTGCGACAACCGCGTCCAAGCCGCTCTCATCGCACGCGACGCCGCCCTTCCCTGCTGAAACCTGTTCTCGTTGCAACGGCGCAACGGTCAGACTAGCCACGGATTTTCGCGCCGCGAAGCAGGTCACCCGGTTGGCCCCGTCCAATGTGATGTCCCGTTTCCGCCAGCGCCCGCGGCGAAAACCCGGCATGCTCGGATGTCGTGCAGCTGGAAACGTTCTCGGAAAGGTTGTCGTTTCAAGCACCTTTGTGCCCCGACAACCTGTTCGGTCACCTCATCGCCACGGCGGTGCCCGGTGTGGAGGAGTGGAGGGACGGCGTCTACCGCCGCACCTTGCGATTGCCTTTCGGTTGCGGGATCGCGGCTTTGCGGCCGATGCCCGACCACGTCGCGTGCACTGTGGAGCTGTCCGATGCTCGCGATCTGGCCACTGCTCTGGACCTTTGCCGCTTCCTGCTCGACCTCGACGTGGACCCGGAGGCGGTCGACGCGGGCTTGTCAGCAGACCCGGTGATGGCGCCGTTGGTCGCCGCCGCGCCCGGACGCCGTGTGCCGCGCACGGTCGACGGCGCGGAGTTCGCCATCCGCGCCGTGCTGGGGCAACAGGTCTCGACGAAGGCCGCACGGACGCACGCGGGCCGTCTCGTGGCGGCGTCCGGGGTGCCGGTGGGGGACCTGTTCCTGTTCCCGCTGGAGTTCGACCCGGCCGTGCTCGCGGTGCCGGAGTCGCGCCGCCGCACGATGGCCGCGCTGCTGGACGCGTTGCAGTCCGGTTTGGACCTCTCGCCTCGTGCCGATCGGGCGGAGACGCGGTCGTGGCTGCTGTCGCTGCCCGGATTCGGTCCCTGGACGGTGGAAACGATCCTGATGCGCGCCCTGGGCGACCCGGACGCGTTCCTGCCCACCGACCTGGGCATCAAGCTGGCCGCCGAGGCCCTGGGCCTGCCCACGACCCCCGCGGCCCTGGTCAGGCGCTCGGAGGTGTGGCGGCCGTGGCGTTCGTACGCGGTGCAGCACCTGTGGGCGACCGGCGATCATGAGGTGAACCGAATCCCGGCGTGAGCTGCACGCTCGCGTACAACGCCCCCGTCGCCCCCTCGCGCACGAAACCGGGCAACGGCGGCGGATCCTGCGCGAACCCCTGCAAATCCCCGAAAACCTCGACCGCCGTGCCGGGCCGCCCGCCGGGATCCTTGGCCAGCAACCGCTGGACGACGGGATCGAGCGCGCCCGGCACCCGCCGCGGCGCCTCCCGGACGTGCTTGTCGAACACCGCGTACGCCGTCGGCCCGGTGAAGAGCTGCTCGCCCGTCAGCATCTCGTGCAGCACGCACCCCAGCGCGTACAGGTCGCTGCGCGGCTCGGCGATCCCGCGCTGGATCTGCTCGGGCGCCATGTAGCTGGGTGTGCCGAGGATCTGCCCGGCCCGGCTGAACGGCGCGACGTCGCTCTCCCGCAACAGCGCCAGTCCGAAGTCCAGCACCTTCACCGCGCCGTCCGGGGACAGCATCAGGTTGGTGGGCTTGAGGTCGCGGTGGCAGATGCCGCGCTCGTGGGCCGCGGCCAGCACCGCGGCGGTCTGCGCGGCGATGTTCGCCGCCCACCCCTGGGGCAGCGGGCCGAACTCGCCCACCAGGTCCGCCACCGTGACGCCGTCGACGAACTGCATCACCTGGAACAGGCGCTGCTCGTACGTCCCGAAGTCGTACAGCACCGGCACCCCGGGGTGCTCGAGCCTGGCCACGATCCTCGCCTCGCGCGCGAACCGCTGTACCACCTCGTCGTCACTGCCGGGAAGCCGCAGGAGCTTCACCGCCACCCGCCGATCCAGGCGCAGGTCCCGGCCCTTGTGCACGGCACCCATGCCACCCCGCCCCAGCGGCAGGTCGTCGATCTCGTAGCGGTCGGCGATCAGCACCCGCGCAGCCTAACCGCCACCGCGTTCACGTCCGGTTCGCCGGCGTTCACGTCCGGTTCGCCGGCCCGCGCGCTTCCTCGTATAGCGAGAGGGCCGAGACGGCGGATCAGGACGTCACGTTCGGGTGAATCCGCCGCGGTCATGCCGGCCGGATCTGCCCGCTCAGAAGACCAGAGTAGCCCAGCCGCACCAGCTCCGCCGCGTCCTCCAGGCCGGCCTCCAGTGCCTTGAGCTGCGCGAACACCTCGCCGTAGCGCTTCTGCTCGTCGAGCGGCAGCGACGGGACCTGGGTGCGCCGCACGTCGAGCCGCGTCGAGCCGGTCGGGGTGCGGGCGAACGCCGCGCGCAGCACGCCCTCCAGGAAGTCCGGGTCCAGGCGGGCCGGGTCGATCTCGTACGCGGCGCCGGTCGGCGACGTGACGACGTGCCCGCCCGGCGCCGCGCGGACCAGCTCGCCGATCGTCGTCATCCCCGGCGGGGGCTGCTCGCGCAGCTCGGGGAGGCTCGGGACGGCGAACGCCGGTTGCGCGGCCAGGTAGGCGGAGACGTCGGTGCCGCTGCGGCGGGACGGGCTGAGGTCGACGTCGTCGTCGAGCAGGTCGATGACGCGCGTGTTCGGCTCGACCGGGCCGGGGCCGTCGAGCAGCGCGACGTGTTCCGGCGCGCGGCCGACCGGGTTGCGCAGCAGCCACAGGTCGCGGCCCGGCTGCACCGTCATCACGCCGCGCACCGCACCGGCGCGCAGCAGGTTGCCGCGGATCCGCTTGCCCGGCCTGCGCGACGCCGCCGCCGACGGCATCAGCACCGCGACCAGTCCACCGGGCTTGGCCAGCGACAGGCAGTGCTGCAACCACGCCAGCTCCGGCTCGCCGCGCGGGGGCAGACCGTAGGTCCACCGCGCGTCGCCGACGAGCTCCTCGTGCCCCCACGCCCGGTCGTGCCACGGCGGATCGCACACGACGGCGTCCGCGCGGTGCGCGATCCCGTTCTGCCGCAACGAGTCGCCGGTGATGATCTGCGCGTCCGGCATCCGCCGCCTGGCGATCACCGCGGCCACCGGGTCGAGCTCCTGCCCGATCTTGTCGCGCCCCCGCGAGGCCTTCAGCAAGGAGCCGGTGCCGCACGCCGGGTCGATCACGGTGTCGCCGTCGGTCGTGGCCAGCACGGCCTCGACGACCTCGGGCGGAGTCGGGTTGAGCAGGCGTGAGTGCGCTTCCACGTACCGCGCATGGAGGAACTCGAACGTCGCCGCGTCGGCCTCGACTCCTGCCAGCGCCTCGCCGAGCTTGAGGTCGTCGGTGGTGCGCAGCTGCGTCCACAGCCGTTCGGCCGGGGAGACCTTGAAGGGCTTCCCGTTGCGCCGAAGCCATGACTCGACGTCGCGCAGCAGGTACAACGGACTGGAGGCCGTCCCGCCGACCGGCGACGGGAAGTCCTCGAACCGCCGCCGCCAGTTCGACACCGCCGCCCGCCCCACCTCGGCGAGGCGCGCTATGTCGCCGGCGTTGACCGTCTCATCCATGTTCACAACCGTATTGCTTGTGAACTCACTTCACAACTGATCTACTGGAGAGATGACACACGAGCTGCGTATCGCCGTGGCGACCGACCCCGGGCTCGTCCGCGAGCACAACGAGGACTCGGTCTACGTCCGCCCCGACCTCCAGGCGGTGGCGGACGGCATGGGCGGCCACGAGCACGGCGAGCTCGCGAGCGCCCTGGCGGTGAACGTCCTCGCCACGTGGCAGGACGACCTCGGCCCCGCGGTGGCCGAGATCGCGCGCAGGCTCGACGCCGAGACGCCGCAGGGCGCCGGCACAACGCTCACCGCGATGCGCTGGGAGGGCCTGGAGTTCGAGCTCGCCCACATCGGCGACTCCCGCGCGTACGTCGTCAGGGACGGCAACCTCCGCCAGCTCTCGCACGACCACACCATGGTCCAGGCGCTCGTCGACGCGGGCCGCATGACGCCCCAGGAGGCGCTCGTCCACCCGCGCCGCGCGTACGTGCTGCGCGCCCTGCAGTCCGGCAACTCGCACGAGCCGGACCTCACGTGGCACCAGGCGCAGATCGGCGACCGCTACCTGCTGTGCAGCGACGGCCTGACCGACTACACGGACCTCGGCGACGTCCACGAGATCCTGCTGTCCACACCGGACGGAACGGAAGCGGCCTGGCAGCTGGTCGCGCTGGCGAACGGCAACGGCGGCCCGGACAACATCACGTGCGTGATCACCGACGTCGTCAAGAAGAAGTGGTGGCAGCGCTAGGAAAGCCGCCGCACGTGGAAACTGTCCGCGAAACGTGGAAACGGCCCCCACCACCGCAGTGGCAGGGGCCGCAGCTCGAAAGGTGTTACAGGTTCGCCGGCATGCCCGACTCGTCGGCCTGAGCCGTCGCCGACCCGCTCAGCAGGTCCTTGACGATCTTGTTGGCCTGCTTCACGGCCGGCGTGATCATCTTGATCTTCACCTTGCCGTTGGTCAGCTTGCCGCCGACGTCGAACGTCGTGTCCTCACCCGGCAGCGGCACGGCCTGGCAGCCGGTGAACTGCTTGCGCGGGGTCGCACCGGTCTGGAAGTAGAACGTGATCGGGTCGTCGACGCAGTCCGTGTTGTACGGGAACAGGCCGTGCGAGCCCTCGTTGTCGACGCTGATCATCTTGGCGTTCGGCAGCGCCTTGGCCGTGGCCAGACCGCCCTCGTACGCGGTGGCGGCGTCGAGCTCCGACTGCGCGACCAGCAGACGCGGGAACGTCTTCTTGTCCGGCTTCGGCATCGAGTTCGTGGTCGGCCAGTAGGCGCAGAGCGGCGTCTCCATGAACGGCGCGATGAACGGCGCGTTCACGGTCAGGTCGGCCAGCCAGTAGTTCCAGTAGTGCAGGTTCTGGTTCCACTGGCCGTCCTGGCAGCGGATCGCCTCGAACGTCGCGTCCCAGGTCTCGACCTCGGCGGCGGCGGTCGTGGACTTCGCCGCGACGCGCTCCTTCTTGGCGATCGCGTTGAGCGCGTTCTGCTTGCCCTTGGCGATGAACGCCTTGTTGTCGTCCGTCAGACCGGGGTAGGTCAGCATCTTCGCGACGACCTGCTCGACCTTCTCCGAGTCGGTGCCCACGGGGTTGGTCGCGTCGATCACCGAGGCGACCGCGGACGCGGCGGCGTGGTACTGCGACGTGTCGTACATCGCCGGCAGCACGAACCACGCGACGAAGAGCTGGCCGACGAACTCGCGCGTGCCGCCGCCCTTCTCCCACTTGCGGCGGATCTCCATCGGGTCGGTGCCCTGGCCGTACTTGTCGTCGTGCCGCGCCATGAACGGCAGCAGCGCCTCCTGGAACTGGCGGTCGCGCGTGCGCGGCTGCAGGTCCCAGGTGTTCTCGAGGGTCGACTGCGAGGCGTCGACGGCCGAGTCGAGCAGCATGCGGTGGACCTTCGACGGGAACGTCGAGGCGTACCAGGTGCCCAGCCACGTGCCGTAGGAGTAGCCGATGTAGCTCGTCTTCTTCTCGCCGAGCAGGACACGGATGAAGTCCATGTCGTAAGCGGTCTGCTCGGTGGTGATGAACCTGGTCAGCGGGTTCTCGAGGCAGCCGTCGACCTTCGCCTTGTTCAGCACGTTCGCGTCGGTGCTGTCCGGGACGGTGTAGCTGCAGGTGAGCGGCGTGGAGAGGCCGACGCCGCGCGGGTCGAAGCCGATGAAGTCGTACTGGCTCGCGAGGACCGGTGCGCGCAGGGCCATCGCGGGACCCCACGGCAGGCCGGAGCCGCCGGGGCCACCGGGGTTGACCAGCGCGATGCCCTGGCGGCTGGTGCCCTTGAACGCGGTCTGGGTCTTCGAGACCCGGATGCCGATCGTGTTGCCGTCGGCGGGGTCGTGCCAGTCGCGCGGGACCTGGACGGTCGCGCAGGCGAGGCCCTTGACGGTCTTGAACTGCTTGACGGTCTCCTCGGCGACGCCGGGGAACGCGCACTCCTCCCAGGTGATCTTCTGCTTGGCCAGCGCGCCCGCGAGTGCCTGCGTGTCCGGGTCGGCCTGGGCGGCGGCGCTCGCCGTCGGCGTGAGCACGACGCTGGTGGCGACCAACACCCCTGCCACCGCGGCCATGCCGCCTCTGAAGTACTTCCTCACTGGTGGATCCCTTCCTGCCCCCGCGCGGCCGGTGGAGGCCGCGCTTGCACCAGAGGAGAAAGGGAGAAGGCCTCGATTGACACTCCTGGGTGGTGGCAGAAAGTCGCCATGTCTGAAAACCGTCACGAAAGAGGCACACGGAGTGATGAAGGTTCGCGTGCTCGTGACTTTGAGTGATTAAAGCCACCCGCGCCGTGACGCCTGCACGCCGAGCTGGAACCGGGTCTGCGCGCCCAGCAGCTGTTGCAACCGGCTCACCCGGCGGTGCACGGTCCGTTCGCTCACGCCGAGCTCGCGGGCGATCGACTCGTCGGTCAGACCGGCGCTGAGCAGTGCCATCAACCGCCTGGTCGCGGTCGTCGGCTCCTCCTGCGTGTCCTCCTGGCCGCCCGGCGTGATCGACACGGACATCCGCCAGAACGCCTCGAACAGCTCGATCAAGGCGCTGAGGAGCACGGACGGGTGAATGAGCAGGGCCACGACGTTCCCGCCGGTGACCGTCGGCACCGCGATCAGCGCCCGGTCCGAGTCGGCGACGACGAGCTTCAACGGCACCCCGGGGAACGTCCGCGCCTGCTCGCCGAACGCGATGCTCTCCTGCACCGAGGCGAACCCGAGCTCGGTCTGCAGGAGCTCGGAGTCGTACACGACCCGGTACCCGATCCCGCGGGCCAGCGCCGGCGGCTGCGCGGGACTGGCCTCCGGCTGCGGGCTGAGGTACGAGCCGGGGTCGAGCGCCCGGATCTCGCGCTCGGCCCTGCTCTGCATCTCCTCGAAGGTGCTGATCACCTCGTGGGCGTCCGTGAGCACCTCGACGAAGTCGACCTCCTTCGCGCCGCGCTCGGCGTAGGCGGCGGCCAGCACCTCGGCGGTCTCGCGCGCCCGGACGGCGGCGGTCTCGTGGCCGGACGCGATGGCCGCCAGCGCGGACCGCGGCGGCCGCACCTCGTCGCCGCGGATCAGCCCGAGCCGTTCGAGCTCGTCGTACGCCGCGCCGGGCTCCGCAAGGCCCCCGCGCAACACCGCCAGGTACAGCTTCTCGGCTTCCGGCGACAGCCCCTCGTGCACACGACCCCCTCGGTGGTTCTGAACCGAAGGTACCTGCCCGGATCTTCCGTTCCGGGCTCAGCCGAACCGGCGCATCAACCCGAGGAACAGCGCGTCGAACGCCCTGTCCGGCAGCACCCCGCGGGCGAACAGCATCGGCTTCGCCCCGAACCCGGCCGAGTACCGCGTGCGGGGCCTCTTCGCCTCGGCCGCCCTCGTGATGACGTCCGCGATGACCTTCGGCTCGCTCGCGCGGCTCATCTGCCCGTGGAACCCGGCCAGCTGCCGGACCTGGCGGTCGTAGGCGCCGCCGCCGGAGGTCTTCCTCATGTTCTCGACGGCGATGCCGCCCCACTCGGTCTTGATGCCGCCGGGCTGGATCACGACGACGTCGATCCCGAACGGCTTGAGCTCCAGCCGCAGCGAGTCGCTCAGCCCCTCCACCGCGAACTTGGTCGAGTGGTACCAGGCCCCGAGCGGTTCGTAGATCCGGCCGCCGATCGACGACACGTTCACGATCCGGCCGCTCCGCTGCTCGCGCATGTGCGGTGCGACGAGCTGCACCAGCCGCGCCAGCCCGAACACGTTGACCTCGAACTGGTACCGCGCCTCGTCCAGCGGCACGTCCTCGACCGCGCCGTACGACCCGTACCCGGCGTTGTTGACGAGCACGTCGATCCGGCCGGTCTCCGCGATGATCTTCCCGACGCCCTCGGCCATCGACTCGTCGCTCGTCACGTCCATCTCCAGCACCCGGATGCCCTGCGCGGCGAGCCCCTCCATCCGCTGCACCCTGCGGGCAGCCGCGTACACGGTGTAGCCGGCTTTCCGCAGCTCGACGGCGGTGGTCTCGCCGATGCCCGACGACGCTCCCGTGACCAGTGCGACCTTCATGTCCGTCTCCCGTCTTGTCAACTAACCGGTTGGTTGCCAAGGCTGGCACGGCAGGCGCTGGCTGTCAACCAACCAGTTGGTTAAGCTGGGTTCGTGGTGAGGGACAAAGAGGCGACCAAGTCGAAACTGCTGGACGCGGCGCTGGCGGAGTTCGCCGCGCACGGCATCGCGGGAGCGCGGGTCGACCGCATCGCCGCCAAGGCCGGGTGCAACAAGGCGATGATCTACGCCTACTTCGGCAGCAAGGAGGAGCTCTTCGACGAGGTCCTGAAGATCCAGATCTCACTGGTGCACGAAGCCACCCCCCTCACCCCCGACGACCTGCCGGGGTTCGCGGGCCGCCTCTACGACACCTACGCGCGGCAGCCCGAACTGCTCCGCCTGGCGGGCTACCACCGGCTGGAGAGCGGCTTCGAGGAGATCAGCAAGGCGGAGGCCGAGGCGCACGCCCTGAAGGTCGCCGCCATCGAGGAGGCGCAGCGCGACGGCCGGGTGCCGGCGGACTTCGGTGCCGAGGAGCTGCTGAACCTCGTCGTGCACATGTCGATCCTGGCGTTCTCGACGCCGATCGCGTCCCGCGACCTGGTGGTCCGCTCGGTCGAGAAGCTCGTGAGCTAGCCGGACCGCCTGCGCAGCAGGTAGGTGTCCATGATCCAGCCCTTGCGCGCACGGGCCTCCGCGCGCACCTCGCGGATCTCCCGTGCCACGTCGCCGACGCGGCCGGACACCAAGATCTCGTCGGGCATCCCGAGGTAGGCGCCCCAGTAGATCCACGTGTCCGGGTCGACGCCCTCGAACGAGTGCGAGGCGTCCAGCATCACGGCCACGTCGTCCACATCGGACGGCCAGCCCTCGGCGAGGCGGCGGCCGGTGGTGATCTGCACCGGCCTGCCGACCTGGTTGAGCGCGACGCGGTGCCCGGCCGTCAACGCCGCCACCGACGTCACGCCCGGGACCACCTCGACCTCGAACTCCTCGCCACGTCCCAGCAGGTCGTCGAGGATCGCCAGGGTCGAGTCGTACAGCGACGGGTCGCCCCACACCAGGAAGGCGCCGACCTCGTCCTCGCCCAGCTCCGCCAGCAACCCCAGGACGACGTCGGCGCGGTCACGGCGCCAGGCGTCGATCGTCGCGGTGTAGTCGGCGGGGTTGCGGTCGCGCTCCGGATCCCGGCCCTCGACCCAGCGGTACGGCCGCGTGACGTGCTCGGCGAGGATCGACGCGCGCAGGTCGACGAGCTCCTGCTTCACGGAACCCTTGTCCAGCACGAAGTACACGTCGACCGTCTGCAACGCCTTCACGGCCTGCACCGTCAGGTGGTCGGGGTTGCCCGCGCCGATACCGATGACCAGGATCTTTCGCACTGACACACACTAACCAGCGAGCACGTGCAGGATCCGGACGGGCTTCTTCGGCGCACCGTCGAGCAGACCGTCCGGCTGCGGCACGATCCCGGCCTTCACGATCCGGTCGAGCGTGTCCATGCCGTAGGTGACGTGGCCCATCACGGTGTAGTTGGGGCTGATGTTGGCGAACGAGTGCACGATGAAGAACTCGCTGCCGTTGGTTCCGGGCCCCTGGTTGCCGTACGCGATGGTGCCGCGCGGGTAGGTCTCCTTCCCCGTCACCTCGTCGGCGAACCGGTAGCCGGGCCCGCCCTCCTCGGCGCGGTAGATGTCACCGCACTGCAGCACGCCCAGGCGCGTCGTGTCCGTCAGCCGCCAGCACTGGGACATCGTGTAGAACCAGCTCCGCGCGAGGTGGGCGAAGTTCTCCACCCCGCACGGCGCGCCGGCGCGGTCGAGGTCCGCGAGCACCACGCCGTAGTTCGTCACGATGGTGATCTTGACGGTGCCGCGGGCGGGCACGACGGCCCGCGGCGGCTGGACCGGGCGGGCGGCCGGGTTCTCCGGCGTCGGGATGAACTCGCACCGCGTCGTCGGCGGGGCGGCCGGGGACGCGGACGCGACCGGGGCGAGGACGACCATCATCAGCACTGCGACCAGTAGCCTCATGCGAGCCGACCGTAGTCGCCGGGCCGTCAGACCGGAACGGCCTCGCGCTGCTCCACCGCGGGACGGCGCTTCGCCGGTCTGCGCTCCAGCCACCACTGCGAGACCAGCAGCGGCACCACCCACCCGGTCCACGTCGAGATCCCGGCGATCGTCTGCGGCAGCTGCGCCTCCGGCACCCGGTCCGCGACGAGCAGGAACGCGACGACGCCCCAGATCCGGTTCGTGATGATCGAGACGGTCAGCGCGAAGCTGCGGACCATCCACTTGCGGTGGTCGCGGAACTGTCGCCGCCGGGCCGCGCGCCACGCCAGCCACGTGAAGGTCAGCCACAGCACGGCCAGCAGCACGTTGCTCACCATCGCCACCGGGCCGAACGGCGTCATCCAGCCGATCACGAGGCCGGCCAGCCCGGACGGCAGCACACCGGCCCACACGTAGACGCGGCCGATCCTGCGGTGCCACGCGGGGAAGCGCGTGCGGAACCACGGCCAGATCTGCACCACGCACGTGAGGATCGCGACCGACGCGCACACGACGTGCACCACGAGCAGGGGATAGTGCGGTCCCCAGTCCGACTGCACGCGGGACTGCAGTCGGTCACCGGTCAGGTAGGGCGGCAGCGAGAACGCCACGAACGCCACCACCACGAAGGCCAACGGGCCCACCCAAGGCTTGCGCAACCACGTCATGCGCCCACGATCGCGCTGCCCGCTGACCGCTCGCGCACCTCTCGCTGACGTCCACAGAGCCGGGTGTGAACGCGCGGATTCACACCGGGTGGTGTGAATGCACGTCGAGCAGCGAAAAGTCGTGCCAAAATCGAACGGGGGACCACCGCGGGCCACGCGCACCCGGTTGCCAGTGCGGCACTCGGATTTCTTTCGCGTGGAAAACAGAACAGCGTTCTGCGGTAGCGTCCGTATTAGGGGGTCACCTCATTGGAGTAACGGCGGTGCCGCGAACATCCCAAGTCGGGCATCATCACCTGGCTCGACCAAGTCGTAGAACGAGGGGTCTCGTGTGACCATCTTCCGTGCCGGCCGGACCGGAGCGTGGTGGACGTACCTGGTGGCAGGTCATCTGCTGCTGGGCGTCTACTACCTGATCCCGGTCAGCCCTGCGGGGACAACGGGTCAAACGGTACGGGTGGTGCTCTACTGCACGATCAGCGCCTCCGCCGCGATCGCGACTTTCGCGGGCGTCAAGCGCAACCGGCCGCAATGGCGGCGGCCGTGGGTGTTCCTCGCACTCAGCCAGGTCGTTTACGCGATCGCGGACCTCACGTTCTACGCATCGCACTACATCTTCGGCCACACCGATTACCCGTCCTATGCGGACATCTTCTACCTGGGGCATTACCCGTTGATGGTGGCGGGCGTGATCATGCTGATCCGCCGCCGCACCCCCGGCCTCGACCTGCCGAGCCTGCTCGACGCCGCGGTGCTCGCGGTCGTCGCGGGCATGGCGTCCTGGCTCTACGTGATCGGCCCGCAGGCGCGCCTCACGTCACCGGTACTGGTGAAGATCGCGTCCCTCGGCTTCCCGATGATGGACCTCGCGCTGTTCGTCGTGGCGCTGCGCCTGATCTTCGGCGCCGGCCCGCGCCCGCGCGCGTTCGTCCTGCTGACGTGCAACCTGCTGGGCATCCTGACCGCGGACACCATCTACGTGCTGCAGCGCCTCGACGGCAGCTACCACGCGGGCAACTTCCTCGACGCCATCTGGCTGTCGGCCAACCTGTGCATCGGCGCGGCGGCGCTGCACCCGACGATGGCCCGGCTCGGCGACCGGGCGCACGTCAAGGACGTCGGCCTGAGCCGCGGCCGGATCATCGCGCTGTCCTCGGCCGCGCTGGCCGCGCCGATCCTGATGCTGGTGCACGACGTCGGCCAGTCGTCGCAGGACGTCCTGGTCATCGCGGCGGGCAGCGCGCTGCTGTCGCTGCTGATCATCGCCCGGCTCGCGGGGCTGGTCGCCGACCAACGCAAGCTCGCGATCACCGACAGCCTCACCGGCCTGCACACGCGCCGGTTCTTCGAGGCCCAGCTGCCGCTGGAGATCTCCCGCGCGCGGCGCAACGACGGCTCGGTCGCGGTGTTCATCATCGACGTCGACCGCTTCAAGTCCATCAACGACAACTACGGCCACCCCGCCGGCGACGACGTGCTGATGGAGGTCGCGGCACGGCTGCGCGCCGCCTCCCGCGCCGGCGAGGTCCTCGCGCGCTACGGCGGCGAGGAGTTCGCGCTGCTCGTCCCCGACGCGGGCCCCGGCAGGCTGTCCGTGATCGCCAACCGGTTGCGCGAACGCGTGGCGGAGAGGCCCATCCCGGTCAATCCGGGCAACGACGACATCCCGTTGTCCGTCACGGTGTCCGTCGGGTCGGCGAGCTTCCCGACGCACGGCGACGGTCCCGACGACATCGTGGTGATCGCGGACCGCGCGCTCTACGCGGCGAAAGCCGCCGGGCGCAACAGGATCGCGGTCGGCCCGGAGCCGCTGCCCGCGGTCGACCCGGACACCGACGGCGCGATGGCGGAGTTCCTCTGCCAGGTCGCGGACCGCGTGGACGGCTGGCTGCACCGCTACGACCACAGCCGGTCGGTGTCGCGCTGGGCCGGTGTCGCCGCGGGGGAGTTCGGGCTGGACGCGCCGACGACCAGGGTCGCGCAGCTCGCCGGCCGCCTGCACGACATCGGCAAGATCATCATTCCCGAGGTGGTGCTCACCAAGCCCGGCGCACTGTCCGAAGAGGAGTGGCGGCTGCTGCGCCAGCACCCGGACTTCGGCTACCGGCTCGCGCGGATGGTGCCGGGGTTCGCGGGCGTGGCGCACGTGATCAGGCAGCAGCACGAGCGCTACGACGGCACCGGGTACCCGGACGGGCTGCGCGGGGCGGACATCCGCGCGGAGGCGCGCATTCTCTCCGTCTGCGTGTCGTGGGCGGCGATGCGCTCCAACCGTCCACACCAGACGGCGCTGGACGAGAACCGCGCCCGCCGCGAACTCTGGGCAGGGCGGGGCGAACAGTTCGATCCGGACGTTGTGGACATGTTCCTCGACCTGCACACCCAGGGCACGATCGGAATGTTGCGTCCGTCCGGTTTGTCCGTGCAGGAAGCGGGTTTCCCGGCCGACTTCCGACCTTGATCACCTCGTGGTGGCATGCTCTGCGCCATGAGCACGGAGTACGCCGTCCCCGCCGAGGTGCCGAGCCCGCAACGGCAGCCGGTACCGGGTGGGCCGGTCGGGAGGTGGCTGCTCGCGGACCGCGTGGCGCCGTCGGGTCCCGTGAGCCACGAGTCGCACGCCAAGCCGCACGCGTGGTGGAAGGTCATGACGCTGACGGGCGTCGACTACTTCTCCACGCTCTCGTACCTGCCGGGCATCGCCGCGCTGGCCGCCGGGGCGCTCTCGCCGCTGGCGACGCTGCTGATCGTGGCGCTGACGCTGCTGGGCATGCTGCCGATGTACCGGCGGGTGGCGCGGGAGAGCCCGCACGGCCAGGGCTCGGTGGCGATGCTGGAGGACCTGCTGCCGTTCTGGCGCGGCAAGATCTTCGTGCTGGTGCTGCTCGGGTTCGTGGCGACGTCGTGGATCATCACGATCACCCTGTCCGCCGCGGACGCCTCGGTGCACGCGCTGGAGAACCCGTACGTCCCCGAGGCGCTGCACGGCTCCGAGCTGGTCGTGACGATCGTGCTGCTGCTCGTCCTCGGCGGCGTGTTCCTGATGGGCTTCAGCGAGGCCGTGGGCGTCGCGATCCCGTTGGTGGCGGTGTTCCTGTCGCTCAACGCGGTCGTGGCCGTGGTGGGGCTCGTGGACGTCTTCGCGACGCCGGACGCCCTCGACCGCTGGATCTCCGCGCTCGGCTCGCACGGTGACGGGTTCTTCGGGGTGGTCGGACCGGCGGTCCTCGCGTTCCCGCTGCTGGTGCTCGGGCTGTCCGGCTTCGAGACCGGCGTGAGCATGATGCCGCTGGTCGCCGCGGACGGGAAGACGGACGAGGAACGTCTCGAGAGCCGCGTGCGCAACACCCGCAAGCTCCTCACGACGGCCGCGCTGATCATGTCGGTCTACCTGATCGCGACGTCGTTCATCACGACCGTGCTGGTGCCGCAGGACAAGTTCGCGCCCGGCGGCCCGGCGAACGGGCGTGCGCTGGCGTACCTCGCGCACGAGCTGCTCGGCGAGGTGTTCGGCACGGTCTACGACATCAGCAGCATCCTGATCCTGTGGTTCGCCGGCGCGTCCGCGATGGCCGGCCTGATCAACATCGTGCCGCGCTACCTGCCCTCCTACGGCATGGCGCCGGAGTGGGGCCGCGCGGTCCGTCCCGTGGTGATCGTCTACACGGTCATCTGCGTCATCATCACGATCATCTTCAACGCCGACGTGAACGCGCAGGCCGGCGCGTACGCCACCGGCATCCTGGCGATGATGGTGTCCGGCTCGTTCGCGGTGACGGTGTCGGCGTTCCGCAAGAAGCAGCGCGGCGCGTCGATCGGCTTCACCGTCCTGACGCTGGTGCTGCTGTACGCGCTGGTGGAGAACGTCATCGAGAAGCCGGACGGCATCACGATCTCGTTCGGCTTCATCCTCGGCATCGTCGTGATCTCGCTGGTGTCGCGCATCTCCCGCACGACGGAGCTGCGCGTCGACAAGATCAAGTTCGACGACGAGGCCCGGCGGTTCGTCACCGACACCATCGCGAACGACGGCCGGATCACGTTCATCGCGAACCGCCGCCAGACGGGCGACAAGGCGGAGTACGACGAGAAGGAGACCGAGCAGCGCGGCATGAACCCGGTGCCCGGCTCGGCCGACGTGATCTTCCTGGAGATCGACATCGTCGACCCGTC
>NZ_DASVFL010000118.1:0-18590 GCF_036380075.1 Lentzea sp.
GACGAGGAGGAGGGCGGAGACCCAGGCGTACTTCACCGGACCACCACCGGGTTCGAGGGCGTCGTGGAACGCGCGATGGGGCGTGCGATGGGACGTGTGGCGGCAGCGGCGGGCACCGGGCGTGGGCCGGTGGAACGCGCGGCGGTCGAGGCGGCCGGGGTGAGGCCGGGTGTCGCGACAGCCGGGCTGGTCGGCGCGAGCCGCCACCCCTCCGCCGCCAAACCGGTCAGGTTTCCGGCACCGCGCCCCGCGAGCACGGCCACGCCGTCCCGCACAGCCGCCGCCAACGCGGGTCCGTATCGCCGCACCAGCTCGTGCTGCCTCGCCGACCCGTGCCACCGCGCTGGCCCTTGCTGCCGCGCTGGGCCGTCCTGCCGCACCAGCCCGTGCTGTCGCGCCGGCCCGTCCTGTCGCGCCGGCCCGAGCCCCACTGCCCGCGCCCGGACCCGGGCCGGCCCGGCGCCGGACTGGCCGCGCCTCATCGGGCCACCACCGCGTTCCACGAGTCCACCAGGTCCCCGGCCCTCGCTCCGGTGATCACCAGCACCGAGCCCGCCGCCCCCACCGGGCGCTTCTCGTCCACCACCAGCATGGTGCCGAAGGCCGCCCGGCCCGCTTCCAGCACCAGGGCGGGGACCTGCCTGCCGCTGACCACGGCCACCACGTCCAGGTCGCGCACCGGGACGGTCGGGCGGCCGTCGGCGTCCTGGAGCTCCAGGTCGGCCAGTGCGGCGAGGATCGGGGCCGAGTCCTGGTACTCCTCGATGTCGGTGCTGCCGGACGACGTCAGCAGCCGCACCGGGTGGCCCTGGTCCAGGGCCGAGGTGACCAGGGACGCCGCCACCTCGACGGCCTCCTCAAAGCGCTGGGCCTCCGCGTAGGAGGAGGCGTTGTCGTCCAGCAGGACTGCCAGGTGCGGGCGGGCCGGGTCGGCGTCCTCCCGGATCATCAGCGTGCCGGTGCGGGCGGACGTGGCCCAGTGCAGGCGCCTCAGGTCGTCGCCCGGCACGTACTCGCGCAGGCCCACCAGGTCGGTGCCGCCGCGCTCCACCCGTTCGTCGGCGCCCACCTGACCCCGGCGGGCACCGGAGGGCAGGCCGCGGACCGGCAGGACGCGCGGGACGACGCGCACCTGCACGACCTCGCCGAGCACCGTGCGCGCCTGGGCGAGGCCCGCCAAGCCCTTGCGGCGCAACGTCAGCGGGCCCACGTCGAACACGCCCCGGCGTTCGGTCGGGATCGCGTAGTCGACCGCTTCCACCGTTCCCGGCTTCAGCAGCGGCACGTCCACGGTCATCGCCGAACCCGCCACCATGTCGACGGCGTCGAGCGCGACCGGCCAGCGGCCCACCGCGGACAGCTCCAGGCGGCCGCTGCACCGGGCCAGGCGCGGCACCGTGCGGGGCCGGACGGTGCGCGACACCGACAGCGGCGACGCGACCAGGACCGACACCGCGGAGGCGACCACCAGCGCGGTCAGGGCCAGGCCGAACGCCGCCACGCCCGCGTAGCGCCACCACAGGCCGACGCCGAGCATCAGCAGGCCCAGCACCGCCGTGCCGGTGCCGCGCACGGTGAGTCTCATTGCGCCGCGGGCTTGGGCACCGCCACGCGCGAGAGCACGTCGGCCAGCACCTCGGACGTCGTCACGCCCGCCAGCACGCTCTCCCGCGTCAGCACCAGCCGGTGGGCCAGCACGGGGTCCGCGATGTCCTGGACGTCCTGCGGCACCACGAAGTGCCGGCCCTTCGACGCCGCGTACACCTGGGCGCAGCGGACCAGCGTGCGCAGGCCACGCGTCGACGTGCCGAGGCGCAGCCGGTCGTCCGTGCGCGTGCCCGCGCCGAGAGACGAGATGTACTGCAGGATCGGGTCGGCGACGTGCAGCAGCTGCAGACGGCCGCTGAACGCGCTGACCTCGCGCGGTGACGTCACCGTGTGCACGTCGGCGATCCGGCCCGCGCCGCTGCCGGGGCGCAGCACGTCGAGCTCGTCCTCGACCGACGGGTAGCCGATGGAGGTGCGCAGCATGAACCGGTCGAGCTGCGCCTCGGGCAGCCGGTAGGTGCCGTCGAGGTCGATCGGGTTCTGCGTCGCCACCACGAGGAACGGGTCCGGCACCGCGTGCCCGACGCCGTCGATCGTGACGGTCCGCTCCTCCATGACCTCCAGCAGCGCGGACTGCGTCTTGGCCGCGGCGCGGTTGATCTCGTCGGCCAGCACGATGTTCGCGAACACCGGACCCGGCCGGAACCGGATCTGGCCCGTCTGCGGGTCGTAGACCGAGGTGCCCGTGACGTCGGACGGCAGCAGGTCCGGCGTGAACTGCACGCGCCGCGAGATGCCGCCCAGCGCGCCGGCCACCGCTCGCGCCAGCGTCGTCTTGCCCGTGCCGGGCACGTCCTCGAGCAGCACGTGGCCGCCCGCGAACATCGCCACCAGCACCAGGTCGACCACGTCGCGCTTGCCGCGCACCGCGGCCTCGACCGCGTCTCCGAGCCGCGTGTGCAGGTCGCGGAACGCGGAGACCTCACCGGTGTCGATCACTTCTCGTCTTCCTTCCGGACACCGACGCGCAGCAGGAACGCGCACGCCAGCAGACCCAGGCCACCCGCGCCCATCGGCGCGGTCCCCGCCCCGGCGGGCACCCGCTGCGGGATGCACGTCGGCTTGTTCGGCAGGCAGTTGTCGTAGGTGAACGTCGTGTTCCTGCCCGCGGAGTCGACCTGACCGCCGCCGTTCGCCGCGTAGGCGCGGACGACGATCGTGTTGACGCCCTCGTCGACATCGATCGTCGCCGTCGTCGAGTTGCACGCGATGCCGACCGAGAACCCGTACGTCGTGTTCACGACCTCGCAGCGCCCGTTGTGGCTCGCCCAGTCGGCGGGCGGGGCCATCGTCACCCGGCGCGTCGGCACCGTGCGGGCACCCGACAGGCCGGTGATCACCGCGGCGCCCGCGGTCGGCAACGACGGCGGAGGCGGCGGCTGGGTCGTCGTGGTCGTCGTCGGCGGCGGGGTGTACGGCGGAGTCGTCGTGGTCGTCGTCGGCGGCGGCGTGTTGGGCGGCGGGGTGTTCGGGGGCGGCGTGTTCGGCGCCGTCACGGTGAACGAGGCCATGCCCGCGGCACCGGCCTGCGTCGCCGTCGACGCGCGCACCGTCACGTCCAGCCTGCCGCTCGTGCAGAACGTCGTGCCCGCGCAGGGGATCGACAGGTCCGCCGAGGTGCCGGCCGACTGAGCCGAGACCGACCCGCCGGAGAACGAACCGGAGCCCGTCGCCGTGTAGCCCACGACCGGGTCCGCGGACGAGGCCGCGCTCCAGCTCACCGTCACGACCACCGCCGAGGAGGACCGCGACTTCTCCCGCACCGTCACGCCCGCGGGCGCGGCCGGAGCCGCACCGCCCGAGGAGGACGACGGGGGCGCGGACGACGGCGGAGGCGGCACCTCCGTGGTCGGGCCGTTGCCGTTGTTCCCGTTCCCGTTGCCGTTGCCGGGGTTGCGCGGCGGCTTCGTGGGCTCGTTCGGGTTCGGCGGCGGGGGCGGCGGCACCGAGGGCGGCGGCGAGCGGTCCGGGTCCTTGACCGGCAGCTCGGGGCTGCGGATCGTCAGCGACCGCGTCGCGCCGTCGGTGTCGACCAGTACGCCCGTCGACGAGCCCGGCACGTTCACGAACAACCGGCCGTCGTCGAACACCAGCTCGGGGTCGGACCCGCCGGACGTGCGCACGTCGTCGCCGCCGCGCTTGCCGCCGCGGTCGAGGACGATGACCTTGCCTGAACCCTTGCAGGGCACGTAGACCTTGTCGCGGAACACCGCGGGACGGCCCGGCTTCGGGCAGCCCAGGGCACCCACGTCGACGCGCTGCACCTGCCCGTCGACGACGAGCACGACCGCCGACGAGTCCGGCACGGACGCGGGCACGAGGTTCGTGGGCGCGGTCTGCGCGGCGATCACCTCGGCGTCGGTGCGGTCGGTAGACCGGGAGACGTCCTCGCCCGTGCCGTCGCGCACCACGACACCGCCGTCGAGGCCGATGAGCGTGACGCCCTGGTCGTGCGGCACGAGCACGGTGCGCGGCCCGGCGCCGGTGACCTGCCGCTGCGAGCGCTCCTGGAACCGCTCCTCGTCGTCGGACCAGTCGAGCGAGCGCAGCGTGCCGCCGTGGTCGACCAGCCACAGCACGCCGCGCTCGTCCACGACGGCGTCGGCGAGGGGCTGGCCCGCGTCCCACGTCTGCCCGACGTCGGCCAGCGTCAGCGGGTCTGCGGTGCGCACGGTGCCGGCGGCGCGGTCGACGACGAACACCATCCCGTTGGACACCAGCACCTTGCTCGCCGCACCGGGCGGGGCCTGGCGGCGGCCGGACGCGAGCAGCGTGGCGAGGTCGATGACGGTGATCTCGCCGGTGCGCCGGTTGAGGATGATCAGCCGGCCGTCCTCCTGCGCGATCTCGAGCTGCGAGTCGGGGCCGCTGATCTGCAGGCGCGTCTGCGGCTTGCCCGACACGGGGTTGACCTGCACGACCTCACCGCGCTGGTCGTCGCCCAGCCAGGTGAGCCCGTCCGACACCTCGACCGACGTCCGGGAGATGCCCTGCCCGAGCGCGGCGCCCGCGAGCACCAGCACCCCCAGCAGCGCCACGACGAAGCTCGCCGACTCCCGCCCTCCCCCGGAGATGACTCGTCCGATCCGGTGCCACCAAGACATGTCGCGCGCCCTCCCTCGCCCGCCGGGGATGCTAACCCCCTGCTCTGACAGGTTCGGACGGTGCACGGTTCCCGGATCGTCCGGTCAGCCGACTGGCCGACATCAACGAGGGTAATGACGAGGTCTGACAGTTCCGGAAAACGAATGGCTCTGCGCCGAACCGGGCAACCGGGTGAGCCGAACGGTTCACCGCCGACACGTCCCCGCTTGCTCCGCGCGACGGGCCGGACGTGAATAAAGTGGTCGTATGGAGATCCCCGGCATGGGACTGGCCAAGCAGGCGCTCGGCGCCGCCCTCGACACGACGGCCGCCGTCGCCGCGGTCCCGAGCCGCGTGCTGGACCTCATCGGCGAGGTCGAGCAGCTGGTCCGGAAGGTCAACGGCACGATCGACGCCGTCGACGGCGTCGTGCGCAAGGCCGACGAGCTCGTCGAGCGCACCGCGAACGTCGTCACGGACGCGGAGAAGGCCGTCGACGAGGTCCGCGCCATCACGGCGAGCGCCGGTGACATCACCGAACGCGCCGCCCAGGTCGTCGCGACGGCCGGCCACACCGCCGACACGGCCGACGAGCTGATCGGCATCTACGAGCCCATCGCCAAGCAGGCCCAGCCGCTCGCGAAGCGGTTCGTGGAGGAGCTCTCGCCGCAGGAGGTCGAGGCGGCGATCAAGCTCGTCGACGAGCTGCCGGTCCTCACCGAGCACCTGACCAGCGACATCCTGCCGATCCTCGCCACCCTCGACAAGGTCGGGCCCGAGGTGCACCAGCTGCTCGAGGTCACGAGCGACATGCGCCAGGCCATCCTCGGCATCCCCGGTTTCGGCTTCATGCGCCGCCGCGGCGAGAAGAAAGAGGAAGAAGAGGGTGTGAAGGAGCTCGAGAACGGGTAACCGGGCCGCCATGACGGCCCACGCGCGCGAGGATCAGCTCATCTGGTGGCTCCTCACCACCGTTTTCGGACTTCTGTCCGCGACGAACGCCGGTCTGGCGCTCACCGAGGACACCGCCTGGCCCTACGCGCTCGCGGCGGTGCTGCTCGCCGCGAGCGCGTGGTGTGCGAGACAGGCGTTCAGAGTCAGGCCTTCCCGGTCCTCTGGTGCGTCACGTTCGACGGTGACCCGAATCGAAAGGGTCGCACCCGATACCTCGCGGCTTTCTCGTCTGGGAGCGTGACCAGCCCGAACGAGACGACATCCGGGTCGAGCTGTGCGGCGACCCGCCAGTCGCGCGCACCCGCGGGCCTGAGCTCGACCAGGTAGCCCTCCTCGTCCGACGCGTGGTCCTCCCAGGTGAGGAGGACGCCGTTCGCGTGCCTCACCTCGACCCCGAACTCCCCCGGTGCCGCCTCGGCCGAGGCCACCGGGTGCGTTCCCCCGCCGCCCCGGCGAGGTTCCGCCCACTCGTGGCCGTCCGTCTCCGGAACCTCGTCGCCGGGTGGCAGCACGACGTCCACCTCGGCGGAGGCCGGCCCGCCGAACGGCCGGACCCGGTAGTAGAACGCCGTCTCCGGGATCAGGTCCGGGTGCCGGTAGGAGTCCGTGCCGGACGGGGCGAACTCCAGCACCACGTAGTCGCCGTCGGCCGCGTTCGCGTACTCGACGACCTGCCCGGCCGCCCCCGCCTCCGGACGCCAGTGCAGCGTCACGTCGATCGGCGAGGTCAGCTCGGACGTCAGCGCGGGGTCCCGCTGTTCCTGGCCGCAGGCAGCCAGGAACAGCAGTCCCACCAGGACGACGCGCCGGATCACTTGCGCCAGAACTTGATGCCGCTCCAGACGACCGTGGCCGGTCCCTGGCCGCTCGACGTGCGGTACGCGCCGAACTTGTCGTAGAAGCTCGACCCGTCGGTCGCGTACTTGTGCTTCTGCGAGCCGTTGATGTACGTGCGGATCTCGGTGGCCGTGTTGTGCACGGTGTTGACGCGCACGGTCGTGCCCACGGTCGCCCCGGTCGCGACGGTCGTGCCGCCGTGGACGGCGTAGAGCCGGCCACCGCGCTCCACCGCGAGCATGTAGAACGGCCCGGTGTCGGGCGACTCCCGGAACGTCTGTTTGAGACTGACGCGGGTGCCGCCGAGGCTCGTGATCCGGAAGCTGCCCTCGAACTGCCGCGTGCCGCCCGAGTAGGTGGCGTAGCGGCGTTCGGCGCGCTGGTCCCCGTCCGCGGTGGAACAGGTGAGCTGGAACGTCAGGCCGTTCACCGTGCCGCAGCCGCGTTCCTGCACCGTGAACGACGGCGAGTAGGCGGTCCACGGACCGGTCTCGACCTGGGCCTGCGCCGGAGTTCCCGACACGAGCAGTCCGGCTGCCGCCGCGATCCCCGCCACCGTGCGGAGTCGTGTGGACATACCGACACCTCCTCAAGACGTGCTGAGGACAGCACGTTTTCTCAGGGGGCGGTGACGGCAGCGTAGCCGATAATGATCGGATGTTCGACCTCCACCGCCTGCGGCTGCTGCGCGAGCTCTCCCGACGGGGCACGCTCGCGGCGGTCGCGCAGGCGTTGAACTACAGCCCGTCGTCGGTGTCGCAGCAGCTGTCGTTGCTGGAGAACGAGGTCGGCGTGCCGCTGCTGGAACCGGTCGGCCGGCGCGTGAAGCTCACGCCGCAGGCCGAGATCCTGGTGCGGCACACCGAGGAGGTGCTCGCGCGGCTGGACCAGGCCGAGTCGGAGATCGCGGCGTCGTTGCACGAGATCACCGGCACGCTGCGGGTCGCGACGTTCCAGACGGCGGCGCTGGCGCTCATCCCGGCGACGCTCGCGCACATGCGCGACGAGCACCCGGCGCTGCGGATCGAGTTCCAGGTCCTGGACCCCGCGGAAGCGCTCTCCGCCCTGAACGCCAGGGACTTCGACCTAGTCTTCGCCGAGGAGTGGCCCGACCAGCCGGAGGCGCGGTTCAGCGGTCTGGACTACCGGGAGCTGCACCGGGACCCGATCCGGCTGGCCGTGCCGCGTGGACTGCCGGTGGACGAGATCGGCTCCCACCCGTGGATCATGGAACCGGCCGGCTTCCCGCAGCGGACGTTCAACGTGAACTGGTGCCGCCACAACGGGTTCGAGCCGGACGTGCGCTTCTCGTCGGTCGACGTGCTGGTGAAGCTGCGGTTCGTGGAACGCGACCTCGCGGTGGCGTTGCTGCCCGACCTGGTCTGGTACGACCGCGAGATCACCGTCGACCTGCACGAGCTGCCGGTGCCGATGTCTCGGCTGCTGTTCACTGCGGCACGGGCAGGACGAGGTCAGCATCCCGCGGTGCGGGCGTTTCGCGAGGCGCTGGCGCTCTCCGTAGCGCCGCTCCTACCCCGGCGGTGATCACCAGCGCCATGCCGCACAACGAGACCACGCCCAGGTGCTGGTCCAGCAGGACCGCTCCCGCCAGCGCCGCCGCGGCGGGTTCCAGGGCGAGCACGACGCCGAACGTGCTGGGCTGCAACGTCTTCAGCGCCCTGATCTCCAGCGTGTAGGGGATCGCGGACGCGAGCAGCGCCACGAGCGTGCCGAGCAGCAGCACCTTCGGCTCGAACAACGCGGTACCGGCCGTCGACAGCCCGTACGGCAGCGTGAGCGCCGCCGAGATCAGGCTCGCCCCGGCCAGCCCTCCGGTGCCGAGACCGGCCGTCGCGAGCTCGCGCCCGGCGAGGATGTAGCAGGCCCAGAACACGGCCGCGATCAACGCGAGCGCGACGCCGACCAGGTCGAGCTCCGCACCCGTGTACTCGCGGACGCCGAGGACGACGACACCGGCGAGCGCCAGCCCGACCCAGACGAAGTCCCGCTTCCTCCTGCTCAGCACCGCGGCCAGCCCGAGAGGCCCGAGGAACTCGATCGTCACGGCCACGCCGAGCGGGATGCGGTCCAGCGCGAGGTAGAACGTGCCGTTCATGCCGGCCATGGTCATCCCGAGCACGACCGTCTCCTGCCGGAACTTCGGCCGCACGACCACGGCGAGCAGCAGCGCCGCGATGCCGAGCCGCAGCGCCGTCGCGCCGGGGGCGCCGACCTGGCCGAAGAGCTGGTTGGCGAAGGCCGCGCCGAACTGGAGCGAGACGACCGAGCCGAGGACGAGGAGGACCGACATGCGTCCAGCGTCGCCGACCCGTTCTCTTCGGTACAGCGAATGTTTTCGAGCGATGTCGTTCGGATTTGCCGACCATTTAGACTGATCGGTGCGATGAGACGCAAACCCTCCTCCCCCCTCCCCCAGCGGCACGGCCTGGACGCGGCCCGGTTGAAGCTGCCGCCGCAGGGCCCGTGGCTGCTGCTGCGCGACCACCTCGCCGAACGCCTGCCGCGGGTGGCGTCGGAGCGCATCGCGGAGATGCTGCGCGAGGAACGGATCTGGAGCGTCTCCGGACCGCTGGGGATCGACGCGCCGTTCGTGCCGGACTCCTACATCTGGTTCCACCGCGACCTGCCCGTCGAGGTGCCCGTCCCGTTCGAGGTCGGGGTGGTGCACCGGGACGACGACATCGTGGTCGCCGACAAGCCGCACTTCCTGGCGACGATCCCGCGCGGTCAGCACGTCATGCAGACGGCGCTGGTGAAGCTGCGCGACTCGCTGGGTCTGCCCGACCTCTCCCCCGCGCACCGGCTGGACCGCGTCACCGCCGGTCTCGTGCTGTTCGTGGTGCGCCGGGAGCTGCGCGGCAAGTACCAGACGATGTTCCGCGACCGGGTGGTGTCCAAGGAGTACGAGGCGATCGCGCCCCACGACCCGTCGCTGGAACTGCCGCGCGTGGTGCGGTCGCGGATCGTCAAGGAACGCGGCATCATCACGGCGTTCGAGGTCGACGGCGAGCCGAACGCCGAGACGCACGTGTCGCTCGTCGAACACCGCGGCGGACTGGGCCGGTACCGCCTCAAGCCGGTGACGGGCCGCACCCACCAGCTGCGCCTGCACATGTCCGGCCTCGGCGTGCCGATCCTGAACGACGACTTCTACCCGGTGCTGCGGGAACGCCCGCTCGACGACTTCTCGGCCCCGTTGCAGCTGCTGGCCCGCACGCTGTCCTTCGTCGACCCGGTATCGGGCGCCGAGCGGTCGTTCACCTCGCGGCTGTCGTTGTCCGCCTGGTCATGACACGTGCGTGCGGACGGTCCCGATCGGCCGCGGCTCCCAGATCAGGTTCATGCGGTCGAGCAGACGTCGCGCGAGCGCGCTCGTCCGCGGGTGCGTCTCGGTGAACGTCGCCACGACCCGCGTGCGGTACATCAGCCGGCCGCGCGCCGTGGTGCTGTACCAGGTCCAGTCCTCGTCGACGACCCTGGCGAGGTGGTCTCGGCCGTCCCGGTCGGCCCGCTGCACCAGCGCGTCGCCCTGCACCAGCCACCGCACGCAGGCGTCCTCCAGCCCCGCCGAGCACCCGCGTTCCTCGAAGTAGGCCTGCTCGGCGGCCTCGCGCAGCTCGCGAGGCGTCTCCGTGACGGCGGCGCAGGTCGGGAAGCCGATGCGGAGGTAGACGAGCTCGGTGAGCCCGTCGCCGAGGCAGGCGCCCTCGAGGTCGACGAACCGCGCGCCCCGCTCGGTGTACAGGTCGTTGCCGGGGCACGGGTCGCCGTGCAGGAGGTCGAACCCGCCGGTGTCCTCGAACGCCAGCTCGTCCTCGGCGCCGCCGATCTCGACGTCGAGCGCCCGCGCGAACCTCAGGAACGGCGTGGGGTCGGGGACCTCCTGCCGCGGCAGCAGTCCCGCGTGCTCGGGTCCGGTCGCCGCGTGCAGGCGGGCCAGGCCGCGGGCGTAGTCGACGACCCAGTCCTCGCGCGGCGGGTCGGACCGGAGCCGTTCGAGGACCACGGTCCGCGCGTCCTCGTCGACGTCGAGGACGCGCGGCACCACGCCGGTGTGCGCGGCCAGCCGCAGCGCGGTGACCTCGCGGGTGAAGGCGGCCGCATCGCCGATGACCTGCTTGACGATGCGGTCGCCGTCAGCCCACACCCGCGACCTCTGGCTGCTCCCGAGGAGTTCCACTCCTCCAGTGTCAGGCCAGCGTCAGCGCGTACAGCTCCACACGCGGGTCGTTCGGCAGCGTCACGGACCTGACCGTCTTGGTCGCGTCCAGGCGCAACGACTGCCCGAACAGCCGCACCGGCGGTCCGTCGACGCCCTGCCCCGCCTTGATACGGTGCGGCATCTCCAGCACGGCCGGGCCACCACCCGCCCAGTCCGGCACGGTGGCGGCGACCTCGGCCGAGGTGCCGTCGGTGTACCAGACGGTGAAGGCGGTCGACACCGGGCCGTTGTGCGACGAGCCTACGACGTGCAGCCACGAGAACTGGCCGGGCGGCAGCAACATGCCCTGGCCGCGCGCCTCCACGAAGTTCGGCGCCGTGCCGGTCGGGTCAGGGGCCTGGTAGGTGATGCCGCCCCACGTCACGGGACCCTTGGGCGGCAGCAGCGCGGCGTCGTAGCTCCAGCCGCCGCCGTCGAAGTCGCCGGACGCGGAGTCCGCGACCGTGGCCGTGCCGTCGTGGTTGAGCTCCGGCGTCACGTCCACCGAACACGTCGAGAACGCGCACAGCGCGGCAGGTTTCACCTCGACCACCGCCTTCAGGGCGACCTGGTCGGCCTGCACGGAGATCTCGTACGAGCCCGGCGCCACACCCGCGGGCACCGACACCGTCAGCGGCACGGTCTTCTGCGTCGGCAGGTTCCGCGACACGATGGTGATCGGCTTGGCACCGCTCACCTTCCACCCGGCGGGCGCGGTCACCTGAGGCCGCACCGTCGTCGCGCCCGGCGACTGCGCCAGCACGTCGAGCTGCAACGTCAGCGACTGCGCGGTGTCGGAGGTCGGCACCACGATCTCGGAGTTGCGCAGCGAGGCCGAGACCGCGCGGCGCGAGTCGGCGTTGCCGTCGTTGAGCGACGGCGGCTCGTCCGACCGGCCGGTGCCCCACGACGACGGCTTCGACGACACCTCGTGCGTGAGCTTCCCGCCGCGCTGCAACGACGTCCACGTCAGGTACGTCTTGCGGACGTCACGGCCGCCGAAGGACACGTTCTTGATGTACCGGTTGGTGTCCGACACGCCCTTCGCCGACACGGTCAACGTGCCGCCCTGCGAGCCGTACTGTCCGATGCGGACGGTCGCGGACTCGAACTGCGGCGACGACAGCGCGAGGAAGTCCGCGCCGTTGAACGTCGGGTAGAGACCCAGCGACGAGAAGACGTACCAGGCCGACATCGTGCCCAGGTCGTCGTTGCCGGTCATGCCGTCCGGCCCGGTGGTGAACAACGTCATCGCCGCCCGCACGACCGTCGCGGTCTTCGACGGCGTGCCCGCCCACAGGTACATGTACGGCGCGAGCAGGTCGGGCTCGTTGTTCGGGTTGTAGGTCGGCTTGCCGTAGTAGTCGTACGGCTCGGTGATCCAGTCCTGCCGCGCGGTGCCGGCGGGGTCGACGAGCAGCTTGTCGTAGGCGAAGAACGAGTCGAGGCGCTTCTCGGTCTCCTTGCGGCCGCCCATCAGCGAGACCAGCCCGGCCGGGTCCTGCGGGACGAGCCACTGGTACTGGTAGGCGCCGCCCTCGTGGAACTGGTGCGAGGCGTCGACCGGGTTGTACGGCGTCAGCCAGGTGCCGGCGGGCGTGCGCGGCCGGAACTGGCCGATCGAGGAGTCCCACAGGTTGCGGTACCACTGGCCGCGGTCGGCGAACATCCGCGCGTCCGCCTTCTTGCCCAGACCCTTGGCCATCAACGCGAGCGACGCGTCGGCGGCCGAGTACTCCAGCGTGGCGGAGGCGGGGTGCACGCAGTCGTTGTCGCCGCCCTTGTGCGCGCAGTCCTTGCCCAGCTCCAGACCCGACGGGATGTAGCCGCGGTCCTGGTAGTAGGTGACACCGGACCGCCCGTTGTACGGCGAGTCGGCGGGAGGCAGCGACGTCGCGTTGGTGCGCAGCAGCTGGTAGGTCTCCTCCTCGTACCCCTTCAGCAGCCCCTTGGACCAGGCCTCGACGAGGAACGGCGTCACCGGGTCACCGGTCATGATGTTGGTCTCGGAGGACGCCAGCGCCCAGCGCGGCAACCACCCGCCGTCCCGCCCACTGGCCACAACGGACAGTGCGACGTCCCGCGCGACCTTGGGCTCCAGGATCTGCAACAGCTGGTTCTGCGGCCGGTAGGTGTCCCAGAGCGAGAAGTTCTGGTACGGCGTGTACCCCGAGGCCGTGCGCACCTGGTTGTCGAAGCCCATGTACCTGCCGTCGACGTCACCGGCGAGGTTCGGGTGCATCACCGAGTGGTAGAGCGCGGTGTAGAACGCGACCTGCCGGTCCCGCGGCCCACCGGAGACCTTGACGGCGTCGAGCTGCTTCTTCCACACGTCCTTCGCGGCCTTGGTCACCGAGTCGAAGTCGTAGGAGGGAGCCTCCGCCGCGAGGTTCTTCCGCGCACCCTCGAGCCCGGTGTAGGACAACCCGACCTTCAGCACCACGTCCCGGTCGGCGGACGCGTCGAACGTGACCCAGGCACCGTTCCCCCCGGTCCCGGCCGCATCCCTGCCGCCGGGACTGAGAGCGCTCCCCCGCCACGACCCGAACGACGCGAACGGCCGGTCGAACGACGCCGTGAAGTACACGGTGTGCTCGTCCTTGCCGGCGCAGAACCGCCCGTTGCGCACCCGGCCCTCGATGGTCCGGTCACCGACGACGTGGATCTCCGAGTCCAGCACCGTCTGGTTGGACCGCCCGGTGTTGAACAGCACGTTGGCCGCCGAGGACGACGGGAACGTGTACCGCTGCCACCCGGTCCGTGGCGTGGCCGTGAGCTCGGCGTTCACCCCGTACTTCGACAGCCCGACCCGGTAGTAGCCGGGCTGCGCGGTCTCGTCCGAATGGCTGAACCCGGACTTGTAGGCGTTGATGTCAACGTTGTCAACGGACCCGACCGTCGGCATGACGGGCAGCTCGCCCATGACGCCGCACCCGACGCCCGACAGGTGCGTCTGCGAGAACCCGTAGATGGAGTCGGCCTTGTAGTCGTACCCGCCCTGACCTCCCGTATCAGGGCTGACCTGCACCATCCCGAACGGCACCGAGGCACCGGGAAAGGTGTTGCCGAAGTTCTGCGTCCCCACGAAGGGGTTCACCAGGGACGAGGGATCTTCGTCCGCCTGAGCCGCCTGAGCAGGAACTGTCAACCCGAGTAACAGTCCGACTACAACCAGTGTCCGCATAGGGGGCAGTATTACCGGGAACAGGCCCGCCACGACACCCCTCAGCCGCAGGTAGGCGACTACACGACACGAGCTTGTCCACCGGAGTAAGCAGTAGACATGCCCGTACAGCTCAACCACACGATCGTCCACGCCACCGACCAAGCCCGCTCAGCCCGCTTCCTGACCGACCTCCTGGGCCTGCCGGAAGCAGTCCGCTTCGGCCCGTTCCTGGTGGTCGAGGTCGCGAACGGCGTCTCCCTCGACTACGCGACCGTGAGCGGCCCCATCACCGGCCAGCACTACGCATTCCTGGTGACCGAGGAGGAGTTCGACCAGATCTTCGCCCGAATCCAGGAGTGCGACCTCGACTACTGGGCAGACCCGTACAAGTCGCAGCCCCGACAGATCAACACCCACGACGGCGGCCGAGGCGTCTACTGGAACGATCCCGACGGCCACGCGCTGGAAATCATCACGCGCCCTTACGGCTCCGGCGCCAAATAGCCGAAGCCGAAGGCGAGCCGCCGCGAAGCCGAAGGCGAGCAGTCTTGGCTTTTGCTTTGGTCTTGGCTTTTCGCCCTTGGCTTTTTCCATGCCCGGCGGGTGGGGTCGCGCCCAACGCACGCAACAGCAAGCCGCCCAACGAAACAGGCGTGCCATCTACCTACGTGCGGCGCCGGCCCGGTCCTTGATCAGTCGGCGGGGTCCGGGGCGGAGCCACGCGCAGTGAACAGGGGCATGAGAGCGCGACCACCACCCACACCGCCGACCTGACAAACAGGTCTAGACCCTTGACTGGTCTGGACCACTGATGCCAATCTCAGCACTGTTCACATCCTCAGATTCCTAGGATGCAACAAGACTCCAGGAGTGGGTGACCTTGCTGAAAAAACGCATCTTGGCGTCTCTCGCGGCAGGGGTGGTGGCGGCTTCGCTGGCCGTCATCGCGCCGACCGCGTCCTCGCAAGCAGAAGTGTCCGCGCAGGCCTGCACCTTCACGGACTGGGTCCAGGGTCAGTGGTACACCACCGGCTCGATCGTGAGATTCGAAGGCAACTACTACATCGCGGAGCACGACAACCCGGGCTACAGCCCGACCGTCTCCACGTGGTACTGGGAGCCGACGAACTGCGGTGGCGGCGGTGAGACCGGTGGTGGCACCTGCTCCAGCGCCACCGACTGGGTCGCGGGCCGTCAGTACTACACCGGCAACATCGTGCGCTACAACGGTTCCTACTACATCGCCGAGCACGACAACCCCGGTTACGACCCGACGATCTCGACGTGGTTCTGGGAGCCGCACAACTGCGGCGGGGGCAACCCCGGCAACGGCAGCTTCCCGATCAGCGAGTCGCAGTTCAACAGCCTGTTCTCGGGCCGCAACAGCTTCTACACCTACCAGGGCTTCGTCGACGCGGCACGCACCATCCCCGCGTTCGGCACGACCGGCAGCGACACGGTGAAGAAGCAGGAGGTCGCGGCGTTCCTCGCGAACACCGCGCACGAGACCGGCAACTTCGTCTACATCGAAGAGATCAACAAGAACAACGACCTCTGCGACGAGAGCCAGCCCTACGGCTGCCCGGCCGGTACCTACGCCTACTACGGCCGCGGTCCGATCCAGCTGTCGTGGAACTTCAACTACAAGGCCGCCGGTGACTACCTGGGCCTGAACCTGCTGCAGAACCCGTACCAGGTGGCGCAGAACTCCACGACCGCGTGGCGTACGGCGATCTGGTACTGGATGACGCAGCGCGGGCCGGGCAGCATGACGGCGCACGACGCGATGGTCAACAGCGCCGGTTTCGGCCAGACCATCCGCAGCATCAACGGTTCCCTGGAGTGCGACGGCCGCAACCCGGCGCAGGTCCAGAGCCGCGTCTCGAACTACCAGCGGATCACCGGCACCATCGGTGTGACGCCGGGCGGCAACCTCTCCTGCTAGCCGCCCTGCCGGGACTCGAGCACCGCTGGTTTCAATCAGGACCATGGAGCTCGACGACCTGCTGCACGAACTGAACGATCAGCGCGACACGTTCCGCGTCACCGTGCGGGGTCTCACTCCCGCTGACGCGGTGAAGCGCACGACCGTCAGCGAGCTCACGCTGGGTGGGCTGGTCAAGCACCTCACCCTGTGCGAGCGCGGCTGGACCCACGTGCTGACCGAGCGGCCGGGCCGTCCGCAGGGATGGCTCGACGGCCGGCAGTACGTGTGGTCCGGCGACGACGTCGGGCAGCTGCTCGGCTCTTACGACGAAGCGGTGCGCGCGACCGACGAGGCCGTGCGCACCGCTTCGCTCGATTCATTGGTGGCGCTGCCGTCCGCGCCGTGGGACACCGATCCGGAACCCATGTCGATCCGGCGGATCGTGCTCCACCTGATCCGGGAGACCGCGCAGCACGCCGGTCACGCCGACATCATCCGCGAGTCGCTCGACGGTCAGTCGACCACGGCGACCCTGTACGAGTTCTGACGCGACTCAGGCCGCGAGCTGCTCCTTCACCTGCGCCAGCGACGGGTTGGTGAGCGCCGCGCCGTTCGGGAAGTGGACCGTGGGCACCGTGCGGTTGCCGCCGTTCACGCTCATCACGAAGTCCGCCGCGCCGGGCGTCTCCTCGATGTTGATCTCGACGTACTCGATGCCCTCGCGGTCGAGCGAGCTCTTCAGGATCCGGCAGTAGCCGCACCACGAGGTCGAGTAGACGGTCAGCTGGTCGGGAGCCATCAGGCGCTCTCCTCGTCGAGTCAGGGCGAAGTCACCAGTGTCAACGCCCGGCCGGCGGCGGTTCTTCCCAGGGTGCCGGTGTGCCGCGGGCCACGGGACCCGCGCCGATCGTCAGACAATCGTCAGGTCAATTCTTCGCGCCGTGGGTGAGCATGGTTCGCGCGCGCTCAGAATGTTCTGGCGCGCAATTCGTCGTGCATTCCACCGGACACTACCGACTATTTCAGTCACCCAATCGGCGGCCCGTCACCACGGAGGGTTTCCGATATCGTCTGAATTCCGCCGCCGCGACCGAGCTGAACAGAACAGAAAGGCTGGTCATGTTGGAAAAGGTGGCGGCAGCTGCCCTCGCGCTGTCCGCGGTCCTGACCGCGCCCGCCCAGGCGGCCGCTGATGTCCCCGACTTCGTGACGATCGACGTCGTCACCGTGAACGGTTCCGGCTGTCCCGCCGGCACCGCGGCGGTCGCGCCCGCCGACGACCGCACGGCGTTCACGGTGACCTACAGCGAGTACCTCGCCCAGGCAGGACAGGGTTCGGCACCGACAGACTTCCGCAAGAACTGCCAGCTCAACATCAGAGTCACCTACCCGCAGGGCTTCACGTTCGGCATCGCACAGGCCGACTACCGCGGCTTCGCCAACCTCCAGACGGGAGCGACCGGAACGGAAAAGGGCAACTACTACTTCCAGGGCATGTCGCAGAGCGCGAGCCGCACCCACAACTTCGCCGGCCCGAAGAGCGACAACTGGCAGGCGACCGACCGCGCCACGGTGTCGGAAATCATCTACGCGCCGTGCGGGGAAATCCGGCACCTGAACATCAACACCGAACTGCGCGTGAACGCGGGAACGACGTCGAAGCTGAACAGCTTCATGACGATGGATTCCACGGACAGCAGCGTGAGCACGAAGTACCAGTTCTCCTGGAAGCGCTGCTGACGCACCAGGCACCCCTGCCGCCGCCGTTCGTCGTTGAACCCCAGTCGGAAAGGTGCCCCATGCTCACCACCCTGGCCGCGGCCGCGCTCGCGATGTCGACGATCATCATCCCGCCGGGCGGTGCCCCGAACGACACGCCCCCGCCGGACCACATCACCATCGACGTCGTGACGATCAACGGCTCCGGCTGCCGCGCGGGCACGGCCGCCGTCGCCGTGAGCCCGGACAACAAGGCGTTCACCGTCACCTACAGCGAGTTCATGGCGCAGGTCGGCCCCCAGGCCCTGCCCACCGACTTCCGCAAGAACTGCCAGCTGAACCTCCGCGTCAACGTGCCGTCCGGCTTCACCTACGGCATCTCGTCGACCGACTACCGCGGCTTCGCGCACCTGGAACGCGGCGCCACGGCCCTGGAGAAGGCGAACTACTACTTCCAGGGCATGTCGCAGACGGAGTACAAGCAGCACAACTACAAGGGCCCGCTCAGCGACGACTGGCAGGCGACCGACACCACGGACGTGGCCGCGATCGTCTACCACCCGTGCGGCGAGAAGCGGAACTTCAACATCAACACCGAACTCCGGGTCAGCGCGGGCACGTCGGACCCGAAGAAGGTGACCAGCTTCATCGCGATGGACTCGACGGACGGGTCGATCGAGACGACGTACCACTTCGCGTGGAAGGTGTGTCCGCCCAGGTAGAGCAGAACATCAGGCCACTCGTCCAGGTGCCGGGCATTCCGCTCACGGGGTGCCCGGCACGCCCTCGCGCAAGCCGCGAGAAAGGCCTCCGCGATGCCGAAGGCGAGCCGACTCAACCACCGCACTTCCAAGCGACGCCGAAGGCGAGCCGTCAACCCTGACGCCGACTAGAGCCGGTGAACCCACCCGTGTTTTGGCGATTGGGGCTTGACTTTGGGTGCGAGGTGCTACCACTAGTGGCTCGGCCGGTCGCGAAGCTACCGGCCTTTTCCGGCCGACCCAGCGCCTCGCAAGGGCCCCGAAGTCAAGCCCCAATCGCGGATCGTCGCGCAGCGGCGATGAACCCCAGTC
>NZ_DASVFL010000119.1:0-5132 GCF_036380075.1 Lentzea sp.
GACCGACACCGCGCGGCCGTACTCCGCGCGGAAGACCTCCTCGATCACGCGAACGCGATCGGCCTGACCTCGACCGGCAGCGGGCTGAGCACGGTCGCCAGCCGGCGTCCCCACTCCAGCGCCTCGTCGAGGTCCTCGGCCTGGATCACCGTGAAGCCGCCGACGTGCTCCTTGCCCTCGGCGAACGGCCCGTCGGTCAGCAGCACGGCGTCGTCCTGCGCCCTGAGCACGGTCGCGGTCGACGGCGGGTGCAGTCCGACGGCGAACACCCAGGCGCCCGCGGCCCGCATCTCCTCGTTCAACGCGGCCAGGTTCGCCATGATCGGGTCGAGGACCTCGGGCGGAGGGGTGTCCCCGTCGGGCTGGTGGATGCTGAGCAGGTACTTCTGCGTCATGGTGGTCTCCCTTCACCGACTGTACGAACGGGCGGGCCCGTTTTCGACAGCACGAACACCCGGATCCCGACCGGGGGGCGGGATCCGGGTGGCCGGTGGTGCGGGGATCAGCCCGCCGGGGTCAGCTGCATCGAGACGAGCTGGCGCCGCATGCGTTCGCAGAGCAGGTCGACCACCTCGGTGACGGTGCCGGCCTCCGCGTACGCCTGCACCTCCACCCACTTCAGGTCGAACCGGGCGTGCGCGTGGATCACGGTCTTGTCCGCCGTCAGGTTCACCCAGGCGAAGTCGACTCTGCCGGGGGCGTAGCGGTCCAGCGAGGCGATGCGCTCCGACGCGTAGTCCCGAGCCTGCTCCGGAATCGCTTCCGCGAGCGAGACCTGGATGTAGTCCATCGACACCTAGCCTCCTCAAGGCCGCACGACAGCGTCGTCCGGCCCGTTCCACACTACGTAGACGAGCGCAGTGCCGAACCAGGCGTTGGTCCCGACGGCACAGGGTCCTTCTTCCCGGCGTTCGGGAAGATCAAACCTGTGACGTCAAAGAGGAAACCTTCGTGTCGAGGTCTTCCTCCGTGGGCGAGCCGACGAGCAGTTCCACCGAGGCGTCGGGCCGCACGAACGCGAACGTCGGCTGGGCGGTCACGCCGAACCTCTTCCACACCGACCCGTCGAGGTCGGCCAGGCTCGGGAAGCCCGCCATGTCGTGGTCGGCGACGAACTTCTTCATCGCGTCGAGCTGGTCCTGCGCCGCGACACCGACGAACTGGACCTTGTCGTGGCGCTTGGCCATCTTCGCGATCGTCGGGGCCTCGGCGTTGCAGGACGGGCACCAGGGCGTCCAGAACCACAGCACGGCGGGCTGCCCGACGAGCTTGTCGCCGCGGAACTCCGCGCCGTCGAGCGTCTTCGCGGTGAACTGGAACTTCTCCGGCGGCGGTGCCTTCTCGGCACACCCGGCCAGCAGCAGGATCCCCAACAGCAGTCCGAGGACGCGCATTCGGCTCCTCACCTCCTGTCAGGCCCTACGGCCTTGCGCCTCCTGCGGTTCAGCCACCACCCGCCCGCGACGGCGAGCGCGACCACGAACGGCCACGGCCCGACCGCCGACACGACCTGCACGAGCGTCGTCTGGAACCGTCCGGCCGCCCGCACGACCGGGTCGGCCGCGTTGCCGTCGGCGAGGAACAACCGCAGCTCGTAGACGCCGTAGTAGGTGACGTAGGCGCCGACGGCCACGAGCACCACACCGCCGATGCGCCCCACGTGCGGCAGGAGCTTCCTGATCCACGGCGCCAGCACCGACCCCGCGACGGCGAGCGCCGTGACGACGAGCCCCATGCCGAGCGCGTAGGCGAGGAACGCGACCCCGCTGGTCTGCAGCGATGTGCCCACCACGGCGAGGAACGGCCCGATGGCGCACGAGAGGGAGGCGATGGCGAACGCGACGCCGTAGCCGTACATCGACCAGAGGCTCGTCGGCGCCGCCTGGAGCTTCGGCAGCCGCAGGGAGAGGTCCTTGCCCAGCACGAGCAGCACGCCGACGACGACCATCACCAGCCCGACCACGACCGTCACGACGGGCAGGTAGCTCTTGAGCGTCGCGGCCACCGGTGTGACGAGAAGGCCGAAAATCCCGAAAAAGGTGACGAATCCGGCCGTCATCACCACACCGGACAGGAATGCCCTGGCGAGGTTGTCCTTCGCCACCAGCGCCAAATAGGCGGGCAGCATGGCGAATCCGCACGGGTTGACCGTGGCGACCATTCCGGCGACGACCGCGAGGGCGAGCTCGTTCACGGGGTCGAGGCTAGAGTTGCGGCGTGCCGATCGAACAGTGGCTCGAAGCCATCCCACCCCTGCTCGTGTACGCGATCGTCGGCGTGGTGATCGGCTTCGAGTCGCTCGGCATCCCGCTCCCCGGCGAGATCGTGCTGGTCACGGCCGCTTTGCTCGCTTCGCAGCACGACGACCTGAGCCCGTTGTGGATCGGTGTGTGGGCGACCGCGGGCGCCATCATCGGCGACAACTTCGGCTATCTCATCGGCCGGCGGGCTGGCCCGCGGCTGTTCACGTGGATGGGCCGCAAATTCCCCAAGCACTTCGGCGAGACGCAGCTCGAGCACGCCCGCCGCGTGTTCCAGAAACGCGGCGCCTGGGCCGTGTTCTTCGGCCGCTTCGTCGCCCTGCTGCGCATTCTCGCCGGGCCGCTGGCCGGGTCGCTGCACATGAACTACGGCAAGTTCCTGGTGGCCAACGCGCTGGGCGGCATCGCGTGGGCGGGCGGCACGACCGCGGCCGTCTACTACCTCGGCGTGGTGGCCGAGAAGTGGCTGAAGGGCTTCTCGTACGCGGGCCTGGCGATCGCCGTGGTGGCGGGCGTGGCCGGCGTGTTCATCGTGAAGCGGCGGCTGGCGAAGGCCGCGGAGAAGCTCGAGGACCGCAGCGAAGAGGAAGTCACACCCGCCTGAGCCACGACTGCCGGGGACGACCTCTCGGCCATCCCCGGAGCCGTCAGGGACTCAGGGCAGTGAGTCCCGGGTCAGCGCCGTTCAGGGCGGTGACGTTCAGGGCCGTGACTTTCAGGGCCGTGACGTTCAGGGCAGGGGCAGCATCGGCGCGCCGCCGGCCGGGGTGGCGTTCCACTGGGCCGCGGCGGCCAGGAACGCCGGGGACGGACCGCCGGCCACGACCGCGATCGGCACCAGGACGGGTCCGGCGGGGGCGAGGGTGAAGCCCCAGGTCACCGAGCCCAGCCACTGGGCCGGCTGACGGGCGGTGGGATCGGCGAGCGCGGCGATCTCGAACGACATGCCGCCGGCCGCGGTGTCGACAGCCGGGTCGTACTTGACCGTCGGCTGGTCGCGCAGCAGAGCGGAGCCCTTGAAGCCGCCGTCCGTCCCGCGTCCGACGGAGAAGCCGTGCGACGGTCTGCCGCCGCCGGAGCCGGGGTAGCTGACGTCGGTCTGCTGGACGCCCTTCTTCGGGTCCTCGGTGCTGATCTTGTCCTTGTCGGTGAGCCGGTTCTGCGCGTAGCGCGGGTCGCGGTTGCGGACCGCGCCGGCCTTGTCGAAGACGTCCTGGTCGATGGTCCAGTCCTGGTGCGGTTGCCCGTTCGGCACCGCGAACGTGCCGTACCCGATGTTGTGCTGCCGCGGAACCACCGCACCGCCGGCGAGCGTCGCGAGCCGCACGGTGTCGAGCACGACCTGAACGAGGCTGACGGTCTGAATTTCCCTGTGCACGGCGCCGCGGTCCGGGGTGAACGCGATCTCGATCTGGGCACCGACCTCGCGCATGGGCGGCGTGCCGGGCTTGCCGGTCACCGTCTTGTCGATGGTGATGAACCCGGTCTTGGGACTGCCGTTCCCGCCGATCCAGAAATTCCCGCCCTGCACCTGGAAGTTCTGCACAGGCTGTGCGTTGGTCACCTGGGGGCTCCGATCTGCCGTCGCGATGAAGCGTGCTGGCGGCGCCGGTCTCGTGACCGCGCCGTGAGACGGATCGATGGCGTCCATTCATCTGTTACGGATCCAAACAGTGCTTGCCACAAAGGAACCTGCATGACGGCAGGTTCGGCCGGACAGGGAACTTCACTGCCCGTTCTGCCGGACACGTCTTGTGGCGTCTCAATTACGCGCGGTATGGTCTAGACCTTCAGTCGCCGCCGCGATGTCCGCAATGCACGCACATCAAGGCAAAGGAAGTCAGATGAAGATTGGACGCAGGGTTGCGGCCTCCATGGCCGGCGTTCTCGCTGCACCGTTGCTCGTCGTGGCTCTCCCCAGCGGCACGGCGTTCGCGCACGGCTACATCTCCTCGCCGCCCAGCCGTCAGGCGCAGTGCGCCGCCAAGACCATCTCCTGCGGTGACATCACGTGGGAACCGCAGTCGGTCGAGGGTCCCAAGGGCCTGCAGAGCTGCCACGCCAACGTGGGGCGGTTCTCCGAGCTCAGCAACGACAACAAGGGGTGGCGGGTCACCAGCACCGGCCGCTCGGTCACCTTCAACTGGACGTTCACCGCGCGTCACGCCACGCGGGACTACGACTACTTCGTGGACGGCCGCAAGGTCGCGACCTTCACCGGCAACAACCAGCAGCCCCCGTCCTCCGTGTCGCACTCGGTGAACGTGGGTTCCGCCGGACGGCACAAGGTCCTCGCCGTGTGGAACATCAGCGACACGACCAACGCGTTCTACTCCTGCATCGACATCAACGCGAGCTGAGAAACCTAGGCGCGTGAGGTCCCCTTCCGCTCACGCACCAGCTCGTCGACGTCGAACGGCATCAGGTTCAAAGGCGGGCCGGACAACGGTTTCCGCAGCGCGTCGAGGATCTTCGCGTTCATCTGCTCGATGATCGCGCGCGCCTCGTCGTCGGTCCTGGCCGCCAGGGCGCGTGCCCTGGCGGTCTCGGCCTCCTTGCGCAGAGCCAGGGAAGGGGGCAACCCTGCCGTGCCCTCTTCCTCCCTGACCTTCCGCTTGATCCACCAGTCCTCGTCCAGCCGCTCGCCCGCGCCGGGGAGCGGTTTGCCGGCGCTGGGCAGGTTGTCGAACTCGCCCCGTTCCTGGGCTTCGCGGATCTGCCTGTCGATCCACGACTCGAAGCCCACGCCGGGCGGTTTCCGCTGTGTCACGGGGAGAACCTCCTGACCGCGGAGCGCATCGCCTCCGCGAACGCGGGGCTGCCCTTGTGGCCGCTGTCGTCCACGAGGGTCAGTTCGGCGTCCGGCCACGC